>DOZA01000137.1 GCA_003518245.1 Bacteroidales bacterium
GTTCTGCAAAGCATACTACAAAGAAGCAGGAGAGTATATTGAAGATTATATTACTGCAATACACGAAGAAATAGTCAAAATACCTGATTTTTTCCTGTTCCTTTATGGTGATCCTTCACAGGGTTTTGATTCTTTCCTCAGCCCGGAGATGCTAAACTATTATAATAATTTGTTCAGGCTGGCCAGGGAAGCAGTGGCAGGTAAACCCGAGATAATTGATCGTGTTAACATATCTGGCTTAAGTATTTTGTTTGCCAGCCTCGAAGCATCAAGAGCAAATTTGAACAAACAGTACAGCCTCAACTCTAAAGCACAAAACTGGCTTAATAAGTTTGAAAAGATATGCAAGGATGCTGGCATAGAATATATGAATGAAATGGGTTATACCGTAGATGAATATATTTCTTCATATAAGAAAACTCTGGAAAGATTTGCACTACCGAACCTTGCAGCAGGGAAAAAAGTTGATGCACTAACATCTCCAAAAAAATATGCCGGTGTAGATCCTATGGTACTTACAGATGGTGCACTTGGAGGTCCCAGCTTTTACTCTAACTGGCTTGGTTTTGAAGGCAATGATATGGAAGTGATCATTGACCTTGGTGAGGTGCAGGAAATTAAAAATGTGCAAACTGCTTTTCTCCAGGTTACTAACCATATAGTTTTCTTTCCTGAATATGTAGAGGTGTCTTTCCCGGGGGATATCAGTTGGGACGCCCAGCTTGGGCGTCCCAACGCTGATGGTTTAAAGATACTTACTTCCAGTCCCTTAAAACCCGGCAGCAAGGTTAATGATATTGAATATTTTAATTTTAATTTCGATCCTGTAAAGACAAGATATGTAAAAATATATGCACGCAACATAAAAAAAGCCCCGGACTGGCATCATGCTTCAGGACTGCCGGCATGGATATTCTGTGATGAAATAGGGATTTCTTAGGCAAAGGAGGAGGCTGAGATGATCCATCGGCCCGTGTTTTTGATGGGATGTTATTCCTCTATGGATCTACTGATGAAAGCTGTAATTATTATTGCTCATGGCATCATGATATAATCTATTCGGATAATCTTCAGAAGTGGAATATCGCAAAGAGTGTGTTTTCTTCAAAAAGGAGACAACGACAGAGTGATCTATAATGACAACCTGCTTTTTGCTCCCGATTGCATAAGGAAAGGGAATCGTTTTTACCTCTATTACTGCCAGCCGGGTCCTCAGGCCGAAGGTATTGCTTATTCAATGATCAATGGTATGTTTTTTACCACAGGTCAACACATGGCTGTAAAACCATGAGGAAGACCTGTGTTGAAAAAATCACTTTTCTTGATGATTGATCCATACCCGAAGTAGAAATGACCTCACAGGGCGCCGGTGAGCCTCTGACAGCATATAAAAATATTGATGCAGCATCAGCATGCATGTTTCATGGAAACGTGCGCATTATAGCTGAAAATAGCGATAATGAAATACTGAGTGGTATTTACAACGGCGATGGAGTGATATATAAATATATAGATTTTCGCGAAGGGGTAAGTTCTTTTAAAATGCGCATTAAAACAATTACCGGTGGCAGAATAGTTCTTTCTGCAGACAAACCCTGGTATAAAATGATAGCTAGTTACGAGTATAACGGACATGAAAATAAATGGCAGGTACTTGAGTTTCCTGTGGAGACAGTTGAAGGCATATATTCTCTCTGGATACAATGTTATGGCTCAGAAGGTGAATTGTTTGAGATAGAATGGTTTCATTTTAACAGGCAGACGCAGGTGAGCGCAAAATATTGCGTCTTTTTATACTTTTACCTTTTTACTTTTATCTTTATGCTTTTGTCTTATGAAAAACCTTCTCATTTTAATATTTTTTTTCTTTCTCCTGACCTCATGTCTTCAAGAAGCAGACAGCATTAAGGAAAAAAGCAACGGTCAGGTCCCCATGGAACATATCGACAAACCATTTGCCCGGTACTGGTGGTTTGCCTCTGAAATAAAAAAGGAAGATATAAGGTATAACCTCAACTGGTTAAAAGAAAATGGTTTTGGCGGAGTTGAGCTGGCATGGGTTTATCCATTAAATGCTTTGAACAGTGAACTGTACCAGGCTTACACACCTCGTCAGCAATGGTTAAGCCCGCAGTGGCAGGAAATTGTAAAATATGCAATGCTTTATGCCGATAGTGTAGGGCTGGCCTGTGATTTAACCATGGGTACCCTGTGGCCTTTTGGTGATTCCGGTGTTACTTATGAAGAGGCAGCCTGTATATATGGTAAGGAAGAAAGACAGGTAATAAGCAGATCATGGGAATATCCTAAAGAAGGTTATGTAGTCGACCATCTCCTGCCCGAGCATTACATTAAATACTTCAACAGGATGCTCGACTCCTTCCCTCATCCCGAAACCGTATTGTCACAATCATATTTCATCGATAGCTGGGAGGTTGAAACCAGAGGGCTCTGGTACGAGGGAATGAAAGAAGAATTCATAGGCAGGTATAAATATGATATTTCTCCCCTGATAGATTCACTCTATATGCCGGGATATGAAGATCATCTTTATGACTATATGAAGCTTATCTCTGAAAAAGTGATCCTTTTCTATAATAATTATGACAGTGTATTGAACAATAAGGGTATAAACTCACGTGGACAGTGCAGCGGTGCCCCCTGTGATATTATTTCCGCTTATGCCCGTCTTGATATACCTGAAGGTGAAGCCATGCTTTATGAACCTGAGTATAACAGTATCCCTGCTTCTGCTGCAATACTAAGCAGTAAAAATATTGTATCAGCTGAAACATTTACATGTCTTTACGGATGGCCCCGAAATTATATCCGGGAAGAGCAGACAGCAGATCTGAAAATGGTTGCAGATGCTCTTTTTGCCAATGGCATAAATCATATTGTATGGCATGGTAAGGCTCATAATCCAGTAGGTCAGGATTCGCTTAATTTCTATGCCAGTGTCCATCTTGGTGACAGCGGCAACCTGGCCCGGCAACTACATGAATTCAACTGTTATCTTTCAAAAGTATCGCAAATAATGAAAAACGGCAATCCATATACTGATGTGGCAGTATATATCCCTACAGAGGATGCCTGGATAAAAGGAATAATGCCGGATGAAAAACAGTTTATATGGGCATGGGCCTTTTATGAAATGCGATATATATATTTTCCGGAGATACTCAAAGGTCATCACCCTACCTGGATAAACGGGGAATTTCTTGATATGGCTGTTTATGAGAATGATCAGTTAAAAATAGGTAATGCAACCTTTAATTATCTTTATGTTGATGCTGCTTATCTTGATTTTAAGTCACTGCAAAGAATATCAGTGCTTGCACATGAAGGACTGGCAATAACAATCAAACAAAGACCAGTAGAGCCGGGGACTATCAAGCATGCTGAATGGGGTCAAATGATAAATGAACTTTTTGATCTGCCAAATGTACAAAGGGAATTCCGTCCCCACAGGGTGCCCATTATTCAAGGCATTGAAATCCCTCCTTACAGGGCAAGGGAAACAGATGAGGGTCTGTATATATTCTTCGCTAACCCTAATTCAGAGAATATTAAGTTTCCTGTACAATACGGGCAGTCATACACTGAAAATACAAGAAAAATGGCGGTCAGGGTTAATTACGGCAATAATAAATACGATATAAATCTGGTTTTCAAGCCCTATTCATCCCTGTTGTACAGGTTAAAGGATGGTAAAACGGAGCAGATGGATATTGAATTCAAACCGGAAATACCCCGGGTAAAAAAACTGCCGGATGATTTCAGAGCACCATGGTTGGTTTATTAAACATTATATTTATGTCATGATTCCCTTTAAATGACATTTTCACTTCCTGATATCAAAAATTCTGATCTTAATACATCCTGGATTACGGCTTCCATTGCCGGCAGCATGTAGGCCGCATCATAAATTGTAATCGGCAGTTTTCTTCATAACCTGCGAGTCCCGTTCAGCGGGAGCATAATGACCGCAATAGGTATTACCCTGCTTATCTCCATTAATTATAAATGGAATGAAAAGGGTCTTTTCCTGAAGGCCGGTATTATATGCGCACTAATGAAAACACTGTCGCCAAGTGCTGTTATTTTCGGTCCAATGATCGCGATCATTAGCGAAGCCCTATTTATAGAGCTAAGTACACAAATTATTGGCCGGAACATGGCCGGATATATAATGGGAGCTGTTCTGGCTATATCATGGAATCTGATTCAGAGAATACTCACCCTCATTATTTTTTACGGAAGTAGCATTATAGAGGTTTACACAGATCTTGCAAATATGATGGTATTCTTCTTTTAACAGCAAGAAATACACTCATCGACAGGATAATAAAAAAGTGGAGAATAAGAAATCACATTATTATAAAGATCACTGAAACCAGTATTTATGAAACATCTGATATACTGTATAAATTAATCCTTCAGGAAAAAAGTAATCATCAAGTGAATAAAACCAATCTGTAACTTTTATTAACTTTATCCGTCATTAGAGCGATAAAAGAATATGACGCCACAGGAATTTAATAAGGCAGTTGAAGATTATTCTGACCGTATATACAGGTTTGTTCTTAAAAGTATGGACGACTCTGAACGTTCAAAGGATGTTGTACAGGACTGCTATGAAAAACTGTGGATAAACGTGGAGGAGATAGATTTCAGTAAGTCTAAAGCATGGTTGTTTACTACGGCACATAATACCATGATCGACATTATAAGGAAGGACAAAAAAATTATTACTGATAGCTCACAAAATAAAGAGATTTATGAGCAGGGATATACCGGTCTGAATGAAATATTGCACAGATGCCTTGGCAGGCTTAACGAATCCTGGCGATCAGTGATACTCCTTAGGGATTATGAAGGCTACAGCTACAGGGAGATAGGTGAGATAACGGGACAGTCAGAGGCTCAGGTGAAGATTAATATTTACAGGGCAAGGATGGCAATGCGCAATATGATAGGCAAAATGGAAATGGTGGTTTGAGATGATTATAAACAGGCAAAATTATCAAATCTGGATTATCGACTATTACGATGGTCAACTGGATAATTTCCAGGCTGAAATGCTCATGGATTTCCTGTCCAAAAATCCTGACCTGATATCTGAATTTGAATATTATACCGAACTTATACTCAGTGCTGACCAGGTTAATAAATTCGATAATACATCCCTCTTGCATACACCTGAACAGTTAACAAATGAACAGGTAGAGCATTTTGCAATTGCTTTGACTGAAAACGATCTTGATGAAAATCAGAGGAAGGAAATAACAGAGCTCAAAAAAACGGATCCCCGATTCAGGAAAAACATAAATATCTATGAGAAGATTAAGTTGGAACCTCTGGATACCATGTATCCTGATAAATCTCGCCTGTTTAAAATACCCGTTAGAAGGAAAGTCATAATAAGACTCGTAAATACTGTGTCAGCAGCTGCCTCTGTGGCTATTATAACAGGGTTATTCCTTATTTTTATAGGAAACAGGGATGAATCTTCAGATATGCTGGTAAGTGCAGATAGCCAATCAAAATATAATACCGGGCAGATTGAAAAAGACAGGCCTCCCCTTATAGATATCACGGAGGATTTGCCTTCTTATATAACAGCAAGGTCAGACATTATTATCAGTAAACCCGTAATTAATACTGAGATCATTTTACCTGAAACATTACCTGTAAATGAATTAGAGAGGATACATATTAAGCCCCTTGAGGCCATGGGTAATATAAATCTTCAAAATACACAATACCAGTATCTGCTTGCTGAAACCCTTTCATATCCCGCATCTTATCCAGGTATTTATATCGAGAAGCCTGATATGTCAGTAAGGGAATTTATTGCTTACCATATCAGGAAGGATATACTCAATGATAATGATCCCGATCCAGAAAGACTTAAAGCCTGGGAAATAGCTGATGCAGGGATAAAAGGTTTTAATAAAGTCCTTGGCTGGAACATGCAGCTGGAAACCGCAGAAAACGAGTCTGGAGGGTTGCAATTTATAAGTTTTACCAGTGAATTGGTCAAATTTGATCACGATTCAAAGAAAAATGAACCGGGCTTGTAACTTTATGTGCATCCTTTCCGTCACAGCAGAGAAAATCAATAAACATTTAAATTAAGGAACAGTCATGAGAAGAATTACTTTTTTAATCACAATAGCTTTTACTCTTGCAAATACTTTATGGTCTGCCGGACAGGATACCACTAAGATCAAATTAAAAAAGAACGAGATATTAAAGGTTACTGAAGATAATAACAGGACCAATGTAATATTAGGAGGTAACATATTTGAATTAGCTACCGCTGATGAAAATGTAAAGATTCGTTTGGGCAAGCATGGTCTTGAAATAGTCGAAACACCGGAAGGAACAAAATTGGACTGGAAAAAATATGAAGAAGAAGAATATTTTGATGAAGAGGATGATCCGGCAGAGAAAAGAAAGAGGGATAGAAGAAGGTTTACCGCCCACTGGTCAGGATTTGAGATAGGTCTTAATAATTACCTGACATCAGACTATTCAATGAGCCTGTCTCCTGAATTAAGTTTCATGGATCTGAACACAGGTAAATCATTTAATGTAAATATAAATTTCACACAGCTTGGTATAGGCCTCTCAAGGCATTTGGGAATTGTTACAGGATTGGGTATTGAATTCAATGACTATAAATTTGAAGGAAATAATAACATCACCAAGGATGAAGATAATGTAATTATACCTTATTACCCTGATCCTGATATCGAGTTTAAAAAATCAAAACTTTCAACAGTTTATCTGACCATGCCTCTCCTGCTTGAAGCACAGATACCCGTTAAGAGCCGCAGAACAGTTAATATTGCAGCAGGTGCAATAGGAGGTGTAAAAATAGGATCCCATAACAAAATGGTTTATTATGACGGTGGCAGAGAGAAAATAAAGGGTAATGACGATTTCAGCCTTTCTGTTTTAAGGTATGGCCCTACTATCAGACTTGGATACGAATCATTCCAGATATACGCCACCTATTATATGAACGGATTGTTTATCGACGATAAAGGTCCTGAACTATACCCTATACAGCTGGGTATGGCCTTTACCTTTGGAGACTGATGTTTAGTGACAAGTGACAAGTTATGAACCGAAGAGGGCAATTTTGCAAAATGAAATATTCTTAACCTGACGTACTAATTTACTGATTTACGGACTAACAAGAGGTTGTTTTAATAATGCAACCTCTTGTTTATTTTTTAACTTTGCTACCAAACTAAAATTATTAATAATGACAGAATACACTCATCTGTCAGAAAGTGAATTAAGGCGGTACAGAATGCATATTATGCTGCCAGGAATAGGTGAAGAAGGACAATTAAAAATAAAGAATAGTTCCGTTCTTGTTGTAGGTGCAGGAGGGTTGGGTTGCCCCGTACTTCAATACCTTACAGCCGCAGGAGTTGGGATTATAGGACTGATGGACTTCGATAAAGTTGATGAATCCAACTTGCACAGACAAATATTATACGGTGCTTCTGATATAGGAAAACTGAAGACTATTATTTCCAAACAGAGACTTAATACCCTTAATAACAATGTAAATATTAATATCTTTAATATCAGGTTCAGTAAGGAGAATGCTTTAAAAATTGTCTCTTATTATGATATTATAGTTGATGCAACCGATAATTACTATAGCAGGTATATAATCAATGATGCCTGTGTAATAGCCGGTAAACCAATGGTTCATGGTGCTATTTATCATTTCGAGGGACAGGTGTCGGTTTTCAATTATGAGAACGGACCAACATACCGCTGCTATAATCCGGAGATGTACAATGAATTCAATAATCCCCTGCCTTCAGAAACAGGCATTTTAAATGTGTTGCCTGGAATAACCGGCACCTATATGTCAAACGAAGTGATAAAGATAATTCTGCAAAAAGGCAAAGTACTATCCGGAGAAGTACTAATATTCAATATATTAACTAATAAACACTACTTATTTAAAGTAAAACCTGACCAAAAGAACAGGAATATTGAAAATATAAGTTAATAACAAAAACAAAAATAATGAGACTACTATTAATCAGCAATTCAACAAATGCAGGTGAAGAATACCTGGACTATCCAAAAGAAGAAATCAGGAAATTCCTGGGCGACAAACCGGTAAAAGCATTATTCATTCCTTATGCTGCTGTAACATTCCCTTTTAGTGAGTATGAAAAGAAAGTACAGAACCGCTTCAGGGAGGTTGGTCATGATATTGAATCAATACATAATTTTCAAGATCCTGTTAAGGCGGTTGAAAATGCAAAAGCTATAGTTGTTGGTGGAGGCAATACATGGCAATTACTGAAAATGGTTATTGACAATAAACTTATCGATCCTGTCAGAAGAAAGATTCTTGATGGCACAGCTTATATCGGATGGAGTGCCGGCTCAAACATGGCCTGTCCAACAATATGTACGACCAATGATATGCCAATTATTGAACCTCCCTCTTTCAATGCTTTCAACCTTATTCCGTTCCAGATCAACCCGCACTACCTTGATGCTAACCCTGACGGTCATGCAGGTGAAACAAGACAGAAGAGGATAGAAGAATTTCTTGAGGTAAATCCAGGCATATATGTTGCAGGACTGAGAGAAGGAACCATGCTCCTGCTTGAAAATAATAAACTGAAACTGAAAGGTCCGAGAAAATTAAGATTATTCCGTAAAGGTGATGAGCCTTTAGAATTGTCAGTAAATGATGACCTTGGCTTTCTGCTAAAAGAATAATACTGCTGTATATTTATGAAGCTCCTCCTGAAAATACTGAAGTATATTATATCTGTCATTATATCTGTCATAGTGGTTCTGTACATTTTTTCAGTACTGTTCGAGAAGAACATTTCAGTAGTATTTGTTAAGGAACTAAATAAGAAGCTTACCACGGAAATAACAGCATCCGAAATAAATTTTTCCCTTCTTAAACGATTTCCACATGCTTCAATTGAACTTACAAATACATATGTCAGTTCACCTGATGTTACCGGTACCACAGGATTAAATGACTACCCTGATACACTGCTGTACGCCGGGGAAGTAATTTTAACGCTGAAGATATACGAACTGATCAAAAAGAATTTTCTTATTGATCGTATTGATATCGACAGGGGAAATATTAATATTTGCAAGGGTCTGTCAGGTATATATAACACAAATATACTGAAAGAGACAGAAACTTATGACACCTCATCTATGAATCTTAATATCAATAATGTAAATATATATAATTCAAGCTTTACTTATAATATTAAGACAACAGGCTTGTATATTCGTGGAAGAATAAATAATTCATCAAATAAAATAGATGCAGGTAAATTGTCTGTCGGATTTAAAACCAGGGCCAGTATGGATCTTTCTGAATTTAAAGCCGGTTCTGGATACCATCTGATTGGATCCTATCCTGTCAGGATTAACACAGGTATAATGATATCCGGTGATAGCATCCTTATTGACAATTCAGACATTGAAATTAACGGTGTGGGGATTTCCGGGAACTGCAATATACTTACTTCATCTCATCAGTTATCTCTAATGCTGTCAACACACAATGCTTCAAGTAATGCCCTTACTCAAATACTGCCCGTTGGAGTAAATAATCTCACTGAAAGGTATGGACTTAAAGGACTTGTCTCATCTTCTCTCGTTCTGAACGGTAAATATGACAAAAGTTCTCCACTTTTAATGAATGCCTCCCTGGTTTTTGAACAGGCAAGTATTATCATTCCCCGAACTGATATATCTATTGATAAAATCAGTACCAATGCGGTCCTTAAAATTGCTTTCCGGGAAGGTAATGATATTTTAGAAGCACGTGCTGACAGTTTTAATGCCCTGATAGATGGTTCTGGTATTTCCGGTTCATTCTTTTACAGGAAAGAATACAATCCATATATTGATCTAATTATAACCGGCCTGTTGCCCTCGGGCAGTATTACCCGTTTAATGAATATAGAAGGCCTTAATTCGAAGGAGGGTACTGTCAGACTGAATGCAAGGTTCTGGGGTTCTTCCCATCAGGAATCTCAAAATGCTGACCTCAACATCATGGGAATTAACCGCTATATTAACATGGGACTTAACTCAGTAAAGCTCAGCCTCCCCGGAATAAAAAAAGAGATCGACGACATTCATGGTAATATAATGGTTGCAGATAATATCTGGATTGACGATTTAAGCATGAAGTATAATTACCAGAACATAGCTCTTAATGGTATGATCTCAGGATTCAATTCCTGGTTACTTAAAAAGGATCCATGGCTGGATATAACGGCAGGTCTGTGGTCTGATAGGATTGATGTCAATCAGTTCAGGAATGAATTAACATTCAAAAAAAATGCAGGTTCTGGTCGTGATACAAAACTTAATCTTAATCTCAGTCTGATATGTGACAGTATTATACTTGGAAATTTCAGTGCATCGCTGTTTGAGGGCACAATGTCATATTTGCCAGGATTAGTGGATATATCATCTTTTAGCATGCATTCTCTGGGAGGATCATTATCAGGTAATGCTGCTGCTGCTTTAGTTGGGGATGAAGGATATGAGTTCAGAGGGTGGTTTGATGTAAATAATATTGATATAAGTAATACCTTTTCGGTTTTTAATAATTTTCGCCAGGATTATATTCAATCAGAAAACCTTGAGGGTTTATTAACGGGTAATATTAGTATCTCTGCCCGTGCTGATAAAGAATTCAAGATAAATAAAAAAGATCTTACTGTCAGTGGTGACTACTCAATATTGAATGGACAGCTTGTTGATTTTGAACCTGCATACAAGCTGTCAAATTTCGTAGAAATAGAAGAGCTCAAGAACATCAGTTTTTCTAAACTGGAAAATGAATTAATCATCATTAACGAAATGATAACCATACCCAGAATGGATATCAGTTCATCCGTTTTTAATATTTCGCTAGAAGGAAATCACTCATTCATTGGTGAGTATGATTATCATATTAAAGTATTACTTTCCGAACTGCTGAGTAAGAGAGAAAACCCCAGTGTCAGCGAGTTCGGAATAATAGAAGATGATGGGCTTGGTCGTACATCATTATACCTGAGACTTTCAGGTGATAAGCAAGGCTCAAGGGTATCACACGATACGCAGGCTCTCAGAGCAGGTATAAAAGAAGATCTTATACAGGAAAAGCAGGCATTAAAATCGATATTCAGGGAAGAATACGGGTGGTATAAGGGAGACTCTCTTCCCGGTGCTGGCGCAGATAAAACCAGAAAGTTCAGGATTGTATGGGAAGAAACTGATTCAATCAGGACCGAAGGGGATAAATCAGTTGAAAAAAAGCTACCTTTAATAAGGCTATTCAGGAAAAAGAATATAAAGAAAGAAGAATCTGAAAAGAAATAGTACAACGGTTTTAAATATATACAGGAGAAAAATCATCTGGAAGTTTTTCCTGCTGGTATTTGCCGTTATTATTGGTCTGGGTTCTCTGCTTTATACCCAGTACCTGGTACGTGACCTCAAAAAGGAAGAAAGGGAAAAGGCAGAATTGCTGGCAAGGGCCTGGCGCAGACTTATTAACAGAAACGAAGGCAGAGAAGATATAGGATTCCTTTTTTCTATAATTGAGAATAACACAACTATTCCTGTTATTCTTGCCGATGAAGGCGATAATATAATCGGGTATCACAATTTTGATTCCCTTAAAATTAAAGATCCTCATTATCTGCAGGGCCAGTTATCAAGACTTAAAGAGAAGACAGAGCCCATAATAATTGACTATGGCGGTGGGTCGAAAAATTTTATATATTATAAAGACAGTATAATTCTTAGCAGGCTAATATATTATCCCTTTGTACAGCTTGCCGTAATAATAATGTTTATTCTTATCGCTTACCTTGCCTTCAGCATGTCTCGCAAGGCCGAGCAAAACAGGGTATGGGTAGGCTTGTCAAAAGAAACGGCTCATCAGCTCGGTACCCCTACATCGTCTTTATCTGCATTATCAGAGTTGATGAATATTAAATATCCCGAGAGCGACATTTCAAGAGAACTGACCAGGGATGTTGAGCGTCTTGAAAAAATAACACAGAGATTTTCAAAGATTGGTTCTGTTCCTGAATTAAAAAATGAAAACATTCTCTCTGTTATCTCAGGCAGTCTTGAATATCTTAAACTGAGATCAAGCTCCAGGATTAATTTCAGTATTCAACACAGTATTGCTGAAGATACAAAAATACCCCTTAACGTTCCTCTTTTTGAATGGGTCATAGAGAATTTATGCAAGAATGCCATGGATGCTATGAGCGGGGAAGGGGATATAACAATTCAGATAAGCGGTAATAATGATCAGTTAATTATTGATATCGCCGATACAGGCAAGGGTATACCCAAAGCTGCTCAGAAGAACATCTTCAAACCGGGTTATACAACCAAGGAAAGAGGATGGGGACTAGGCCTGTCTCTTTCTCAAAGAATAATAGAGTTATATCACAAGGGGAAGATTTTTGTCAGATATTCGGAACCTTTAAGAGGCAGTGTGATACGTATTATCCTCAAGACCAAATAATAATTATCTTTGCTCCCCTGAATTATGGATTTTAAAAGACAGGATATTGAAATAATGGCCCCGGCAGGCTCCTATGAATCGTTAGTGGCAGCTATCCAGGGTAAAGCCGATTCAGTTTATTTTGGCCTTGAGCAACTTAATATGAGGGCACGTTCATCGCATAATTTCACTGAGAAAGACCTTGTTGAAATAGTTAAAATCTGTAATGATAACGGTCTTAACAGTTACCTTACCCTTAATGTTATCATTTATGATGAAGAGATTGACCGGCTAAAAAGAATAATCAATACCGCATCAAAAAGTGGTATCTCGGCTATAATAGCCTCTGATCTTACCGCCATACAATATGCTAAAGAAGCAGGTCTTGAGGTGCATCTGTCAACGCAGGTGAATATTAGTAATACCCGGGCGCTCAAATTCTATTCAGGCTGGGCCGATACTGTAGTCCTGGCAAGGGAACTTAACCTTTCACAGGTAAGACAGATATATGATAATATCATTAACGATGATATCAGGGGGCCTTCAGGGGAAAAGATAAAGATCGAAATGTTTGCCCACGGGGCTCTTTGCATGGCTGTCTCAGGCAAATGCTACCTTAGCCTGCATGAGAACAACAAATCTGCTAACAGGGGAAACTGTTACCAGACATGCCGAAAGGGATATACAGTAAAAGAAAAAGAGACGGGATATGAGCTGGATATAGAAAATGAATATATCATGTCTCCGAAAGACCTGTGTACAATAGGGTTTATAAATAAAATAATTGACGCGGGTGTACGTGTATTGAAAATTGAGGGCAGGGCAAGGTCGCCTGAATATGTTAAAACAGTATCTGAGTCATACAATAATGCTGTTGAGGCTGTAGTCAACGGCGCTTATAATGATAAGCTTATATCCGAGCTAAGAGGTAAGCTCGCCACCGTGTTTAACAGGGGCTTCTGGGATGGCTATTACCTGGGGCAAAAGTTGGGTGAATGGAGTCATAATTATGGCTCCAGTGCTACAAAAAGAAAGGTTTACCTGGGCAAGGTGAGCAATTATTTTACAAAATTGAAGGTGGCAGAGATAAAACTTGAAACAGGTGATATTAAAAAGGGTGATGATATATTGATTATAGGCCCCAGTACCGGAGTTATAGAATATCATGTGGATGAGATCAGGGTTGACGACAAAAGGACTGATGCAGCAGCTAAAGGTTTATGCTGTTCAATACCTGTTGTCACCTTCCTCAGGCGTTCGGATAAGATATATAAATGGGTTAATGCTTCAGAGATTAAAAAGCAGTAATCTCATCATCCTTTTTCTCGGCAATTTTTTTTACTCCCATTGCATTTACCCTGGGATTATCAGTATGTGAATCAAAATATATCACTTTATTTTCAGGTCGCTGTTTCAATCCATACCGATAAGCCTTATCATAGTACCCCAGTATTATTTCTATGGCTGGTTCAAGCCTGCTGTTCTTTATTGAATTTATCGCATTCATTGTATTCACCCCTCCGAGCTTTTTAGATATCTTATTCACCGATTCTATTAATTGCTCAGCACTGAATACCCCATATTCATTCAACAACCTGGGTATTCGTGTTCTTATATCCGGCATTATTGCTATTACCCCGGCATCCTTCATCAGCTGGAAAAATCCCTGTGGTAAACTAACCGATCCAATATTATGGCTTTCGTCTTCTACAAATATTCTTTTACTGTTATCAAGCACTCTCAGTTTATCATATAAAAGGTTGGCAAATTGTTCAGACCCGGGTTGTTGTTTCTGGCCCAGTGCTCCAAAAGCCGAACCTTTATGGCATGCCAGGCCTTCAAGATCAATAACCTGTTCTCCCATAGCTGAAAGTTCATTTAATATTGCAGTCTTTCCACTACCTGTAAGCCCACCCAGGACAATTAGTTTCAAAGGTTTTGAAAGTTCAGACAGAATAAAATTCCTGTAAGCTTTATAACCCCCTTCAAGCAGGGTACAATCAATTCCTGCATTTGAAAAAAGCCATGCCATACTCTCTGAGCGGTTTCCTCCTCTCCAACAGTGAAGCAACAATTTCTTATTCTTTCCGGCTTTTTTAATACCTTCTTTAAGCAGTGTTGCCATTTTAGGACCCACGATATCAAATCCTTTAATAACAGCTTCAATGCGGTTTTCCTGCTTATAGATAGTACCAACAACTGCTCTTTCTTCATCGCTGAAGAGAGGAATGTTTAAAGCACATGGGATATGGCCTTTCTCATATTCGGAAGGCGATCTGACATCAATGACAGGTATCGAACACGATAATTCAAAAAATTGTTTTACTCCGGTTTTTACAAAGTAATTATTCAAAATCAGTTAGAAAAATATTTAATTAATATTTCCTTGATATCTTCCTTCTTGACAGGCTTGGAAATGAACTGACTGATGCCTGCTATTTCAGCTTTCTTTTCTGATTCAAAGGTACTGTCGGCGCTAAGGGCTATAATTATTGTCCCCGGAGAGTTTTTAAGTATCTTTTTTGATGCAGTATACCCATCCATCTCGGGCATA
Source organism: Bacteroidales bacterium (assembly GCA_003518245.1). Lineage (GTDB taxonomy): Bacteria > Bacteroidota > Bacteroidia > Bacteroidales > VadinHA17 > UBA9300. Next base: position 15,108 of record DOZA01000137.1, read on the forward strand.
ATAAGGTCCATAAAGACAATGTCATATTTTTTCTTCTGCGCTTTACTAAAACCCTCCTTTCCGTTTATCGCCATATCGACCTCAAAGCCTATACTTTTGAGGATGGTTTCCGCAACTTTCTGATTTATAAGATTATCTTCCACCACCAATATATTAAGATCTTTTTTTATTCTTTCGGTCAGATCCAATTCTGTTTCAGGCTTCACATCAGGAAACCTTTCATTAATGATATTTATCAACTCACTAGCATCATATGGTTTTACAAGATAATCATCAACCCCATACTGTATGCATTTAGTATAATTACCTCTTTTATCATTTGAACTCACCATAAGTATCATAAAACTTGTATAGAGCTCATTTTCCCATAAAGTCTTTGCTACATCAAAACCATCGAAATCAGGAGCATCCACAATAATTATTGATTTATACCTTTCGCCCACCCGTTCGAGGTTAGATTTAATAAGGTTTACCGTCTGTTTCTGCCAGTTGGTAACATAGGTTACTATTCCATATTTATGCAGTGCATTAAGCAGTTCTTCATCTCTCTGTCGACTTCCGCTGACAACAAGAGTTTTAATATCAGAATATTTCCTTACTTTTTCACTACCATAATCTTTGCATGTTCTGATATTTGAATACATGCTGATAGTGAATTCAAACCTTATGCCAGGATATTCCGGATCATCTGACAGACCTGAAGGAATGGTGGATTTGAGGTTGCCTCCCATTATTTGAATCAGTCTCTTTGACAGCAAACTACCCAATGCTTTGGTTTCAATTTCACTTATAGAACTGCTGTCTAATTCTTCACTGTCCTCATACATTCTTTTCAGTATCTCATTATCGTACCCCTTACCAGTATCTCTGAGAATAAATCTGAGTGATACAACCCCCTTATTTGCTTTTTCGGTTTTTACATCCAG
>DOZA01000229.1 GCA_003518245.1 Bacteroidales bacterium
AGCATGAAATCACGATACGACAGAAGGGGTGTGTCAGCCTCAAAAGATGATGTACACAATGCTATAAAGGATATTGATAAAGGCCTTTATCCCAATGCTTTCTGTAAAATAATACCGGATATACTTGCAGGAGATCCTAACTACTGTAATATTATGCATGCTGATGGTGCAGGCACAAAATCTTCACTGGCATATATGTACTGGAAAGAGACAGGTGATCTAAGTGTATGGTAGGGTATTGCCCAGGATTCAGTCATAATGAATATTGATGACCTTTTATGTGTGGGTGTTACCGGTAATATATTGCTCTCTTCAACAATTGGGAGGAACAGGAGAAAGATCCCCGGTGAAGTTATTAAAGCAGTTATACAGGGCACGGAAGAAGTCTTGCAAAAACTCAGGGACATGGGAATAGGGGTGTATCTCACAGGTGGTGAAACAGCCGATGTGGGTGACCTTGTCAGAACCATTATTGTGGATGCAACAGTTACTGCACGGATGCCCAGATCAGAGGTGATATCAAATGATAAGATCAATGATGGAGATATAATAGTAGGCCTGTCATCTGCGGGGCAGACTAACTATGAAAAGTTGTATAACGGGGGAATGGGGTCAAACGGCCTGACCTCGGCAAGACATGATGTCTTTAACTCATACCTGGCAGATAAATACCCGGAGAGTTATGACCCTGAGACAGATAAAGACCTGGTGTACTCAGGTAATTATAGACTTACAGATGAGATCTCAGACCTGGGAATAGATGCCGGCAGGCTGGTCCTTTCACCCACCAGGACATATGCCCCGGTGATAAAAAGGGTGCTGGAGGAGTTACAACCGAATATTCATGGTATGATCCATTGCTCGGGAGGCGCACAGACCAAGATACTGAACTTTATTAATCATCTGCATATAGTAAAAGATAATATGTTCCCTATACCACCCCTGTTCAGGATAATACAGGAACAATCGGGTACCGAATGGCAGGAAATGTACAGGGTGTTCAATATGGGGCACAGGTTCGAGATATATACCGAAGATCGATATGCTGAAAATATAATCGATATTGCCTCATCGTTTAACCTTGACGCACAAATTGTTGGTTATTGCAGGTCTGCAGAGGCTAAGGGTATGACGATTAAAAGTGAAAGGGGTGAATTTTATTACTAAACTGTTTTTTTATGGCAAATAATATGATCCTTGAAAAACTTCAGGGAGTAAAAGAAAGGTTTGAAGAAGTTGGCAGGCTTATTACAGAGCCCGACATTATTGCCGATATGAAGCGTTACATCAAGCTGAATAAAGAATATAAGGAACTTGAGCCTATTGTAGAGGCTTATAATGAGTACAGGAACGTTATTTCAAATATAGAGTCGGCCCGCAGAATGCTTGCAGAGGAAAAGGATCCTGAAATGCGAGAGATGGCAAAAGCTGAGCTGGAAGAGCTTAATGAGAAGCTTCCAGGTATGGAGGAGGGAATCAAATTCTTGCTTCTTCCTGCTGACCCTGAGGATGATAAGAACGCCATAGTGGAAATACGTGCCGGAACGGGGGGCGATGAGGCCAGCATATTTGCTGGTGACCTGTTCAGAATGTATTCAAAGTTCTGTGATGAGAGGAAGTGGAAGATTGATGTAAACACAGTAACAGAAGGCACAGTTGGCGGGTATAAGGAAATTGTGTTCACTATATCGGGTTCAGGAGTGTACGGGATAATGAAATATGAGTCAGGAGTGCATCGGGTACAGAGGGTGCCACAAACTGAAACACAGGGCAGAGTGCATACTTCAGCAGCAACAGTGGCTGTATTACCCGAAGCTGATGAATTCGATATTGAAATTAAACAGGAAGATATAAGGAAAGACACATATTGCTCTTCAGGGCCGGGAGGGCAGTCAGTAAATACTACTTACTCTGCTATCAGGCTGACACATATACCTACAGGTATAGTGGTTACCTGCCAGGACGAAAAATCACAGCTCAAAAATCTTGACAGGGCCATGAAAGAGTTGAGAACAAGGCTTTATAACCTTGAATACCAGAAATACCTGGATGGAATATCATCCAAAAGAAAAACAATGGTATCCACAGGTGACCGTTCAGCCAAGATCAGAACTTATAACTACCCACAGGGAAGGGTTACCGACCACAGGATAAATCTTACACTTTATAACCTTGAGTCAATTCTGAACGGAGATATAATGGAGGTAATTGATAAGCTGCAGATGGCAGAGAATGCAGAAAGATTAAAAGAAAATAATTTGTAAAACTGTTGAATATGGACAGAAAAGAGCTATTCGGCAATATCCTTAAGAAGAGATCATTCCTTTGCATTGGACTGGATTCGGATATTTATAGGATACCCTCTTTCCTTAAAGATACCGATGATCCTGTTTTCGAGTTCAACAGAGGAATCATTGATGCAACACATAAGTTAGCGGTAGCTTATAAGCCCAATATTGCTTTTTATGAATCATTGGGTTCTCCCGGATGGTTAGCACTTAATAAAACGGTTGATTACCTGAAGGCAAATTATCCTGATATATTTCTCATAGCTGATGCTAAAAGGGGTGATATTGGCAATACCTCGAAGCTTTATGCCAGGGCTTTCTTTGAAAATATGAATTTTGATGCGGTTACGGTAGCGCCATACATGGGAGAAGACTCTGTTAGCCCGTTTCTTGATTACCCCGGTAAATGGGTTATACTACTGGCACTGACCTCTAACAGGGGAGCTGATGATTTTCAATATCACCCTGATGATAAAAACAGCCTGTACAGGCTTGTTCTTAATAAATCACAGTCCTGGGCCGACAGGGAAAGGATGATGTATGTAGTCGGAGCAACAAGAGCGGAGATGCTGTCTGAGATAAGAGAAATTGTACCTGACCATTTCCTTCTTATTCCGGGAGTGGGTGCCCAGGGTGGCAGTCTGGATAAGGTGGCTGAACATGGATTTAACAGTAGTTGCGGTTTGCTTGTCAATTCATCCAGAGGAATAATATTTGCTGATAACTCTGAAAATTATGCCAGTGTTGCTGCTGTTAAAGCCAGAGAGCTACAGCAACAAATGGAATCACACCTGTATAAAAAAGGTTTGCTTTAGTTTCTCAGTTTTTTTGTGAAAATAGCGCCGGATTTCCTATCTTTGTTGATCGCTGCATATAGTATATCATGAAAGAGGAATTTCTCCATTTTATATGGAAAAACCGTTTATTCGGCCAGGATAGTCCTGAGACAATAACAGGCAGGAAATTGGTAGTTATTGACCCCGGTACTTACAACCGTGATGCGGGGCCTGACTTTTTTAATTCAAGGATAAAGGTAGGAAAAACAGAATGGGCGGGTAACGTTGAAATACATGTTAATGCTTCCGACTGGAACAGGCACAGGCATAATCTTGACCACAGTTATGACAATGTTATCCTGCATGTGGTTGTGAATAATGATATTGAGATTAAAACCGCGTCGGGGCTTGTCCCTGAAACATATATTCTTACATGGGAAAGCGTAGTAGAAGACAGGTATAATGATTTCCTGAATGATCCCAATGTTATAGCTTGCAGCGATTATCTTTATAAGATTCCGCGTTTCACCCTGAGGCACTGGATAAGCCGTATGGCCATTGAACGCCTGGAGGACAAAATAGACAAACTTGAAGAAGCACTAAAGGCAACTAATAATGACTGGGATGAAACATTCTACAGATTATTGGCAAGGTATTTTGGGCTTAAAGTTAATGCAGATCCTTTCTTTCTTCTTGCATGCCAATTACCCCTGAAGATAATCAGGAAGCATGCTGACAACAGGATGCAGGTTGAAAGCCTTATGTATGGGCAGGCAGGGATGCTCGAACCGGGTGTTTTTGAAAATGAGATTTACGATGAATACTATTCTACCCTTTTAAAAGAATACCGGGTATTACAAAAAAAATACAGTCTAAAGCCACTTGATCCCTGGTTATGGAAGTACCACAGGTTAAGGCCTTTAAACTTCCCTACTGTCAGGATATCACAACTGGCAGGATTGCTTTGTTCAGGCAAATCATTATTCGGCCTTATAAAGGACAGCAAATCACTTGATGAAATGGGAATCGTGTTTAAAAGTGAGGCTTCTGAATACTGGAACAATCATTTTGTATTTGGTACTTACAAAAAGGGCAGGGTCAAAAAAACTGGCGATACCATGCTTGATCTCCTATTGATAAATACAATAATACCTCTTTTATTCCTGTATGGAAAAGAAACCGGTGGTAATAAATACTGTGCCAGGGCAACTGATATGCTTGATAGTATTGCCCCAGAAGATAACCGCATTACCAGGGAATGGGCCAGGGCGGGCATTATTGCCTGCTCAGCGCTTGAAACGCAGGGACTGTTACACCTAAGGGAGACTTACTGTAAAAATAGACTATGCCTTCATTGCCAATGTGGAAGTAAATTAATAAGTTTGGGAAAGAATATAGATCCTGAAACCTGTTATCTGCTTGAGTAAGCCGTTAACAATCATTTATTATAATGGGAAAACCTTATACTGAACATAAAGCAGCACCGATGATAAGGTCAGCTTTTACAGGTCTGGGTCTTGTATTTATTATCATAATAATAGGTATGGCAGGTTATATGAGCCTTGAAGGGCTTACTCCCCTTGATGCCCTGTATATGACCGTTATCACCATAGCAACTGTAGGTTTCAAGGAAGTTACAGATTTTCATGAGGCGGGTAAAGTGTTTACAATTTTTCTCATAATAGGTAGTTTTGGTATTTTTGGTTATGTGGTTACCATGGTCACCCGTTACGTGGTAGATGGTGTTTTTACTCACTATTATAAAGACAATAAGGTGAAGAAAAAAATTGACAAATTAACAAATCATGTAATATTATGTGGTTTTGGACGGAATGGGAAGCAGGCAGCTTCCGATCTTGAAGGCCATAATAAGGAATTCCTTGTTATTGAAAAGGATCCTGATGTGGTGGAATACCTTCGTAGCTCAACAGGGTACTTGTATATAGAAGGTGATGCAACAAGCGAGGATATACTGGAGATGGCTAATATTGATAATGCCAGGGCTCTTATTACAACACTGCCTGTTGATGCGGATAATCTATTCGTTGTTCTAACTGCCAGGCAGATGAGGTCTGATCTGCTTATAATAAGCAGGGCATCAGATGATAACTCCGATGTTAAATTGAAAAGAGCAGGGGCATCAAATGTAATAATGCCGGATAAAATAGGAGGAACGCGAATGGCCAGGCTGGTGGTTGATCCCGATGTGGTTGAATTTATTGATACCGTGCTTATGCAATCCAGTGGTGCAAAAATTGAGGAACTGTCATGCAGGGATATGGCAGAATGCTTCTCAGGTAAATCTATTAAAGACCTGGATATTCATAACCGGACAGGGGCTAATATTATTGGACTGAAAACGAAATCAAAAGAGTATATACTTAACCCTCCCGCTGATACTTTACTAACAATAGATGACCAGTTATTTGTACTTGGTACAACTGAAGATATAATAAATCTTAAAGATTTAATTAGTAAGGGAGTATAACATTTCTTATTACCATTCTGTCCCAGTTTTGACGAATCGTCGAAAATATTTGATAAATAGTCGAAAAAAACTTTATAATTACGCAACCCATGGCATGATTAATGCGTCTTTATTATAGAACAGATTGTTTTTTATACCCTGTTCATAGACCATTATGGATGTTACCTGTGTGAAAGATGTTGAACGATTTTGTTTTTTCTTCTCATGTTTAATTTTATTGATAAAAATATTATATCTTTGCGTTCCAAATTCAGGGAGGTAATCCTTAGAACTAATAATATTTATTTAACTGATATGTACTTAACAACAGATAAGAAGCAGGAGTTTTTCAACAAGTATGGCGAGTCTGAAATGGATACAGGCAGTGCTGAGGGGCAGATTGCTTTATTTTCATACCGTATAACACACCTCACCGAGCATCTTAAAAAGAATAAAAAGGATTACAATACCCAGAGAGCATTGGTTAAGCTTGTTGGTAAACGCCGCAGGCTGTTAGATTACCTGAAAGGAAAGGATATCGACCGATATCGTGAAATCATTAGAGCTTTGAAACTGCGTAAATAAGCAATAGATCAAAAAGGCAATTTAAGATTGCCTTTTTTTATTTTATTTACGTAATTTCGTCATCTTAATATAAGGATAAGAGAAATGTATAAACTAATTGAAAAAACTATTGACCTCGGTGACGGAAGGTCAATTACATTTGAAACTGGCAAGATGGCCAGGCAGGCGGATGGAGCCGTATTAATTAAAATGGGAAATACGATGCTGCTGGCTGCTGTTGTTTCTGCAAAAGAGGCAAAAGAGGATGTCGATTTTATGCCCCTGTCAGTTGATTATAAAGAAAAATATGCTTCACTGGGAAGATTCCCCGGAGGATTTATGAAACGTGAAGCAAGACCTTCAGATTATGAAGTACTTATTGCACGGCTGGTAGACAGGGCATTACGTCCCCTGTTCCCGGAAGATTATCATGCAGAGACTTTTGTTACAATAAACCTGATATCGGCAGACAAGGATGTAATGCCCGATGCCCTTGCAGGGCTGGCTGCTTCAGCTGCACTGGCAGTATCTGATATACCCTTTGCAGGGCCTATTTCTGAAGTTAGAGTAGCCCGGATAGATAATAAGTTTTATATAAATCCTACAATAAGTCAACTTGAAAATGCAGACCTTGATATCATCGTGGGTGCGACCTATGAGAATATATTAATGGTTGAAGGAGAGATGAATGAAATACCTGAGGATGTAATGCTGGAAGCAATTAAATTTGCGCATGACGAGATCAAAAAACATTGCAAGGCACAGATGGAACTTGCCGAGATGGTGGGAGCTACAAAAAAACGTGAATATTCTCATGAAGAAAATGATGATGATCTGAAGAAAAAGGTATGGGATGAAACATATGATAAACTGTATAAGGTCGTTTCAAAAAAGATAGCCGACAAACATCTGCGTGCTGAAGAAATTGAAAAGGTGAAGGAAGAATTCATGTCACAGTATACCGAAGAAGATGAGGTGAATGAATTACTGGTTAATAAATACTTTCATGTTGTCCATAAGGAAGCTGCTAGAAGGCTTGTACTTGATAAGAAAGTGAGACTGGATGGCAGGAAAACAGATGAGATAAGACCCATATGGTGTGAAATTGATACCTTGCCTGCTGCCCATGGTTCAGCTATCTTTACCAGGGGAGAGACTCAATCACTTACTACGGTTACTCTTGGCACCAAACTGGATGAGAAAACCATTGATGAAGTTCTTTTCCAGGGAACACAAAAGTTCGTTTTACATTATAATTTCCCTCCTTTTTCAACAGGTGATGCCAGGCCTGCAAGAGGAACCAGCCGGCGCGAAATAGGTCATGGCAAGCTGTCCCACAGGGCCCTTAAGAATATGATGCCCGATGAAGATAATAACCCTTATGCTATAAGAGTGGTGTCGGATATTCTCGAATCAAACGGATCGTCATCAATGGCTACTGTATGTGCAGGAACACTGGCTCTGATGGATTCAGGTATAAAAATAAAAAAACCTGTATCAGGGATTGCCATGGGACTTATTACTGATAAAGATAGTGATAAATATGCAATTCTTTCAGATATACTTGGCGATGAGGACCACCTTGGAGATATGGATTTTAAAGTTACGGGTACCAGGGATGGTATAACTGCCACCCAGATGGATATCAAGGTTGAAGGCCTGTCATATGATATACTTGCTGAAGCACTTGAGCAGGCACGTAAGGGAAGATTGCATATCCTGGGTGTAATGGAAGAAACAATCTCAGAACCAAGACCTGACCTGAAGCCTCATGCTCCAAGGATAGAAAAAATTATCGTGCCAAAAGATATGATAGGTGCAATAATTGGACCTGGTGGTAAAGTAATCCAGGAAATTCAGAGTGAGACCGAAACAACAATTGTAGTTGAAGAGGTTAATGGTATGGGTGTTGTTGATATTTTTGGAGAGAACCTGGAAGGTATTACAAAGGCACTAAAATGGATAAACAGGATTATTGAAGTGCCTGAAATAGGCAAAACATATAGGGGAAAGGTAGTTTCTGTCGTCAGTTTTGGAGCTTTCGTAGAAATATTACCGGGCAAGGAAGGGCTTTTACATATCTCTGAAATAGAACGGCCCAAGATAAACA
>DOZA01000179.1:0-256 GCA_003518245.1 Bacteroidales bacterium
GGATAAACAGGATTATTGAAGTGCCTGAAATAGGCAAAACATATAGGGGAAAGGTAGTTTCTGTCGTCAGTTTTGGAGCTTTCGTAGAAATATTACCGGGCAAGGAAGGGCTTTTACATATCTCTGAAATAGAATGGCACAAGATAAACAGTGTTGAGGATGTGCTTAAAGAAGGAGATGAGCTGGAAGTCAAATTGCTGGATATAGATCAAAAAACAGGAAAACTTAAATTGTCACGTAAGGCATTATTGCCACG
>DOZA01000179.1:439-17127 GCA_003518245.1 Bacteroidales bacterium
TAGAGACGTTGCATGCAACGTCTCTACAAATATATGATACAAAATTATAAATATATAATTATCGAAGGTAACATAGGGGCCGGCAAAACAAGCCTTGCCAGTATGATAGCCGAAACATATGGTGCAAGACTTATTCTGGAGAAATTTGCCGATAACCCTTTCCTTCCAAAATTTTACAGTGAGCCTGAGAGGTACGCTTTCCCACTGGAGCTGTCGTTTCTGGCTGAAAGGTACAGTCAATTGAAAAATGAAATAGGTAGTGTTGATATGTTCAGCCCCTTCACTGTCGCTGATTTCTATTTTATGAAGTCAATAGTATTTGCGTCGGCCACCCTTGAAGAAGATGAATTTAACCTGTACCGGCAATTATTCCATATAATTTACCAGTCGTTGCCCAAACCTGATCTGTATATATATCTTCATGTTGATACCCCCGGGCTGATAAGTAATATTGCAAACAGGGGCAGAGATTATGAATCGACTATTGATGCTGAATATCTACTTAAAATCCAAAACAGTTATTTTAACTGGTTCAGACAAAATCCTGAGCATACCTACCTTATACTTGATATCAACAATATTGACTTTGTAAATAATAAGGATGATTATGAAAGAGTGATAGATGTAATATTTAATCATAGTCATAGTAATGGCATTAACAGGGCTATTTTGAAGTAATTTTACCACTGGGTTGACCCGTATTATATATTTTTTTATTAGATTTGCACTATTATGACTGTTAAGACTTGATCAACAATTAAATAATTAATATTTGTTACCATGAAAAAAATCAGAAGCTATTTTATTCTAGTTATTGCTGCTGCTGTTTTATCAGGATGTAGTGGTTTGAATAAGATGAAACAAAATGCCAACCAGGTCAGGTACGAAGTAATTCCCGAGGTGCTTGAAGCACATGCCGGGGCCGTGGACATGACAGTTAATGGCACTTTCCCTGAAAAATACTTTGATAAAAACACAACCCTGGAAGCTACTCCGGTACTCGTATATGACGGAGGGGAAACGCAGTTTGATAAAGTTACCCTGCAGGGAGAAAATGTTCAGGCAAATAATGAGGTTATAACGAACGCAGGTGATAATTTTACCTATAATAGTTCAGTACCTTTTGAAGAATCAATGCGTAAGTCAGAGCTAATGCTCAGGGTGACCGCAACCAGGAAGGGCAAATCGCTTGATTTTGATCCAGTGAAACTTGCCGATGGTGTAATAGCTACATCAACACTGGTTGGTACCGATCCCATGCCTATAGGAATGGCTGACAATTTCAAGAGGATTATTCCTGAAGATAAAATGGCTGATATTCATTACCTTATAAATATGTCCAATATCAGGAATACAGAACTCAAGTCTGAAGATATTGCAGCACTCGAGGAATATCTTGCGCTCGTTAATGAGTCAGAAGATATGGAATTTATTGATATGATGGTAAGTGCCTATGCATCACCTGATGGACCACTGGATTTTAATGATAAGCTTTCAGGTAAAAGGCTTGAATCAGCAGGCAAGTATGTAAAGCGTGAATTTGAAAAAGCTGAAATATCTGATGTTGATAAAGAAGGTTTTGTAAAGAGCAAGGCTACAGCTGAAGACTGGGAAGGATTCAAGTCTGAAGTTGAGAATTCAAACATAGAAGATAAGGAACTCATAATTCGTGTTCTTTCAATGTATTCCGATCCTGTTGTACGTGAACAGGAAATAAAAAATATGGCAGCTGCTTTCGAAATACTTAAGAAAGATATTCTGCCTAAACTGAGAAGGTCAAAACTTGTTGTAAATGTGAACAAGATAGGACGTTCCGATGAAGAAATACTGGAACAGATTAATTCTGATCCTACAGTTCTCAATATTGAAGAATTATTATATGCTGCAACATTAACTGATAAACCTGAAGAACAACTCAAGTATTATCAGATAGCTGCCAGGCAGGAGCCCAAGTGCTTGAGAGCACATAATAATGTTGGTGTGGTTTCGCTCGAAATGGGTAAAGTAGCGGAAGCTAAAGCTGCTTTTGAGAAAGCCAAAGCTATTAAGAATAATGATGTCGTTAAAAACAACCTAGGGTTTATTGCTCTTATTGAAGGCAATATAGACGAAGCTGAAGAATATTTCAATGCTACTTCAACTGAGGAGTCGAAATATGGTCTCGGCACAATAGCTATAATGAAAGGTGAATATGATAGGGCTGTAAACTATTTCAATAATAAGCCATCAGTTAACAATGCTCTTGCGCATGTACTTAAAGGTGACCTGAGTAAAGCTAAAAACATGCTTGACAATATGGAAATGTGCGAAAGTGGTACATCATCTTACCTTAAAGCAGTAATAGGTGCCAGGATGGATAATAAAGATTATATGCTGAATGGCCTGCGTGAGGCTATTGAAAATAATGCTGACTGGAAAGCTTATGCTGTTGATGATATTGAATTTGCAAAATTCTTTAACGATTCAGCTTTTATCTCATTGGTGCAATAAGATAGAATAAATTACAAGTTAAATAGAAAATGCCCCGTAGAAATACGGGGCATTTTTATTTGGAACGTAGAACAATATTATTCTTTGAGGTAGTATAATTTGGTAAACATATCCCAGAGTACAATGCCTGCCGATACTGAAACATTGAACGAATGCTTGGTTCCAAACTGGGGTATTTCAAGACAATGGTCTGAAAGATCAATTATATCCTGTTGTACTCCCTTTACTTCATGTCCGAATACAAGTGCATACTTAAAGCCTTTTTCAGGTTTGAAATCCTGTAAAGGTGTCGATCCTTCAACCTGCTCAAGAGATATAATTGTGTAAGCCGATGATTTCAATTCATTTATTGCATCCAGAGTATTTTTATAATACTTCCAGCCTACTGATTCAGTTGCCCCCAGGGCTGTTTTATGTATATCCCTGTGAGGAGGTGTAGCGGTAATACCACATAAATATACTGCCTCGGCTTTAAGACAATCGGCAGTCCTGAATACTGAACCTATATTATTAAGGCTCCTGATATTATCCAGCACAATAATAAACGGGCTTTTATCTCCCAGCCTGAATTCTTCCACTGTCTTCCTCCTGAGTTCCCACATTTTCAGCTTGCGCATAATATCTTCATTTTTTACTAAAATAGAGAAAAAAAATGTAATTTGGCATCTGCTTTTTTCGTAGTATAAAGCAGATTAATTAATCCATAAACTTCTTTCTATGAATCTACATGAATACCAGGGTAAATCAATATTGAAAAACTACAATGTTCATATACAGGAAGGCTTTGTTGCAGAAACACCTGACCAGGCAGTTATGATTGCCAGGCAATTAAAATCCAAGTTCAATTCAGAATTCTATGTAATAAAAGCACAAATTCATGCAGGAGGAAGAGGTAAAGGAGGAGGGGTGAAACTTGCAAAGTCAATAGATGAAGTGGGTAATATAGCAGATAACATACTGGGCATGCAACTGGTAACACATCAAACCGGTCCCAAAGGGAAAGAAGTACATAAGGTGCTTGTTGCCCAGGATGTTTATTATCCGGGCGATTATGAGACGGAAGAATATTATATCAGTTTGTTGCTTGACCGTGACAGCGGGCGTCATGTATTGATGTATTCACCTGAAGGAGGAATGGACATTGAAGTGGTAGCGCGGGAAACACCTCATCTTATTTACAGGGAATACATCGACCCGGGCATGGGACTGCAGACCTATCAGATGAGGAGAATAGCTTTTAATCTGGGGCTGACAGGGGAAGCATTCAAGGATATGCTCAGGTTTCTAAAAGGTCTTTATGACTCGTTTATCTACAGCGATGCACAACTGCTGGAGATCAATCCTGTATTAAAAACCAGTGATAATAAGATACTTGCTGTTGATTGCAAGTTCAGTATTGATGATAGTGCTCTTTTCAGACATAAAGATATAATGGCCATGAGAGATATAACGGAAGAAGATCCTACCGAGGTGGAAGCAGGAGAGCATAATCTTAATTTTGTTAAGCTTGATGGTAATGTGGGATGCATGGTTAATGGTGCCGGCCTGGCTATGGCCACTATGGATCTTATTAAACTCTCCGGGGGCAGCCCGGCTAACTTCCTTGATGTTGGTGGTACTGCAAGTGCAGAAACGGTGGAGGCAGGATTCAGGATTATCCTTAAAGATCCTAATGTTAAAGCCATACTGATAAATATATTCGGTGGTATAGTAAGATGCGACAGGGTTGCAAATGGTGTGGTGGAAGCATGCAAATCATTCGGTTCTTTGCCTGTTCCTGTTATCGTCAGACTGCAGGGTACAAATGCTGAAGAAGCCAAAACAATAATTGATAACTCTGGACTTGAAGTATTCTCAGCTATATCATTTGAAGATGCAGCAATAAGGATTAAGGAAGTAATATCATAATTTCATCTTCTCTTTTATCTGAATAAAAAAGTGGTTTTGCAATAATATCGTCCTTACTTTGAACTCTTGTGCGAACCGTCTATATTGACCCATGGTCTTTTATCAGGGTTAAATACTTCAGGCAACTCATTTGTGCATGCAGAAGCATGGATGCATGATGATGGTTTCCAGTAAACCGTAATTTCCTTGTTCTTATACTTCCTTTTTCCTGATTCCATGTCTTATGTGTGTTGTATATTATTTTAACAATAATTAATAAATTTGGTTGTACCAATAAGGATTTATTGATACTTTTGTGGCATATTTAATTAATTGACAGTTAAAAAGTTTTACAATTATCGTAAAGTTAATAGGATTTATGAAATATTGCCTGTCTGATTTTTTGCCGTATGTGATTGGAAGTAAATTTTTAATACGGAAGTGAAGAAAGCGTAAACATGAATGAAGATGTTTCAGCACGAATTTGTTACCATAATTGTTGTATTTTGTACTCTTCCCAGCATACTGAAAGTTATATTCTCATCTTTTTTTGAACTTTCATTATTTGAGAATCTTGAAACTCTCCCATCTGATATAAAGCAGATGATGATTATTATATCAAGCGCTTTTGTTTTACTTGTCACCCTTACAATATTCTTCCTTAGAAAGAGAAGAAAGATGACCGTTGAATTAAGGTCAAAAACAGAAGAGGCTGAAGAGGCCAATCGTAATCTTGAAAACCTCAATAAAGAATTACTGGCACAAAAAAATAAAATAGCCAAAGAGTTGTCTGATTCAGAATTGCTTTACAGTATTATGATTGATTCGGCTGACGATGGAATAATTTTTTATGATACCGACTGGTCTGTAAAGTTTGCCAATCCCGCAATTTATTCAATACTGGGATTTGACCAGGACAAAGACAGGACATCTGATATAATAAGTAATGAAGACCTCCTTCATCCTGATAATATTGATTTTCACTTGAAGCGATCAGAAGCTATAGCTGAAAAAGGCTTCTATGAATCGGAGATAAAGGTAAAGCATGAGAATGGTAAATATGTTGTTCTGTCAACAAAGCTGGTAAAAGTTAAGGATGAATCAGGTGTACCATTAGGGATACTATCTATTTCCCGTGATATTACATCTCTTAAAGATACCCAGAACCAGCTGATTATTGCAAAGGAAAAAGCTGAGGAGGGGAATAGGCTGAAATCTACTTTCCTGGCTAATATTTCACATGAGATACGAACACCCTTAAACAGTATTATTGGCTTTGCGAACCTGTTGAATGATATTGATGCTTCTGAGGATGTAAGAGAGGAATATATTAATTATCTGAACCAGAACACGGAAAAACTACTGCAGGTTATTACTGATATCATTGATCTGAGCAAGCTCGAGAATAATGAGATAGATATAAGTTACAACCCGGTAAAAATAAATTCAATTCTGGACTATGCTGATGAATATACCACTAAGCTTATTGACCGCAGTGGTAAGGATATAAAATTATCTGTTGAGAAAGGACTGCCTGATGATAGGGATATTGTATACTCTGACGAAATGTGGATGAAAAGAGTTTTCAGGCATCTTCTGGATAATGCTGTTAAATTTACCAGGGCAGGAAAAGTTGAAGTGAAATCAGCTCTTGCCGGCTCAACTGTTATGTTCACTATCAGTGATACCGGTATAGGTATAAGCAGGGGGAATTTAAAAAATATCTTTGAACAATTCAGGCAGGAAGAAGACGGGCATCATCGATCATATGAAGGACTGGGGGTAGGGCTCACGATGGCACGCAAGGTGGTTGATAATATGGATGGTTATCTATGGGTTGAATCTGAAAAGGGCAAGGGATCAGAATTCTTTTTTACCATACCTTACCGGCCGGTTGATACATCTTCTTATACCGAAGCTAAGAAAGCGAAGGATACTATTTCCCTCAGCCAGGACTGGTCAGGTAAAACCATCCTTGTCGCTGATGATAATATTGATATCCTAAAATATCTGAACCGCGTTTTATCCAATACAGGTATAAATGTAATTCATGCACGTTCAGGAATTGAGATATTGGATATAATAAGGGGTAAAGAGTCTATTGACCTAGTATTGCTAAACCTGCAGATGCCTGAATTGAATGGGACTGAAGCATTGGTCGAGATAAGAAAAATAGAAAGTAAAATACCTATTGTTGCACAAACAGCTTCCATACTCGAGGACGAGCAGAATGACCTGGTAAATGCGGGTTGCAGCGCATGCCTTGTAGAACCTGTAAGCCAGGACCAGCTGCTGTCAGTAATATCAAGCTTTCTGAATAAAAACTGATTCTTATTTCCGACGCCGGGATAACATTCTTCTTATCATTATACTGTCACATTTTTTATCACTATTTTTAGGATACCAATAGATTAATACTATGCCGGAGCCTATATATGCCGATATTATTTTACCACTCTCCCTGTCTGATATGTATACTTATATCGTGCCCGTTGAGATAAGCAAAGATTTTAGAAGGGGAAGTCTTGTTGTTGTACCATTTGGCAGAAACAGGAATTATACCGGTATCGTTCATAAAGTGCATAATAAGAAGCCTGACCTGCCTGCTATGAAGAAGATCTTAAGTGTAGCAGAAAGGGATATATTTATATCAGATGAGCAGATGGACCTGTGGCAATGGGTTAGTGAGTACTATCATTGCAATCAGGGTGAGGTTATGAATGCTGCTTTGCCTGCAGCTTTAATGACAACTGATGAAAATAAGGGATATAAAAAGAAGACAGAAGTTAAGATACAACTGGCACGCAAATATACTGAAGAAGAAATGTCGGAATTACTTGATAAACTCCAAAAAAAACCTTCACGTTACAGGCTTATGATATCATATCTGGATATGAGTTTCTACAGTGAGGAGCATAGCTTTTCTGTAATAGCCAGGAATAAATTGATACAGAAATCAAAAACTTCATATTCTGTGCTCAATAAAATGGTTGAAACAGGAATCTTCAGCGAAATAATTGAAGAGAAATCCAGATTTGATGATTGGACAGGAAGAAGGGAAAAACTAAAACAGCTGAGTGATTACCAGGACGAAGCTTATAATAATATCTGTTCTTTTTTTAAAAGAAAAATGACCGTCCTGCTTCACGGGGTTACTTCCAGTGGCAAGACAGAAATATATATTCATCTTATTAAAAAGACCCTTAAGAGAGGAGAAAAGGTACTTTATCTTCTACCGGAAATTGCTCTCACCACGCAGATAATAAACAGGCTAAGATTATATTTTGGGGGAATGGTAGGTGTTTATCATTCAGGCCTCAGTGATAATGAGAAAGCAGAAGTCTATAAAAGGATCAATGGCAGGTCTTCACTTGGGGAGTACAGGATTCTGCTGGGCGTAAGATCTTCAGTATTCCTGCCTGTAGATAACCTGGGGCTTATAATTATTGATGAGGAACATGATAGTTCATACAAACAGTATGATCCTGCCCCACGTTATAATGCCAGGGATACAGCTATTATGCGGGCTCATCTTGTTGGTGCATGTGTTTTGCTTGGTTCAGCAACTCCTTCTGTTGAGTCAATGTTTAATGCGAAAACAGGAAAATATGGATATGTGAGTTTAGAACAAAGGTTTGGGAATATCAGGATGCCGGAGATAATATTAACTGATTCAAAAGAAGCCTACCATAAAAAGACCATGATATCACATTTTACACCCGCGATGATTTCAGCCATTGACCAGGCTCTGGAAAAAGATGAACAGGTGGTTTTATTACGAAACCGGAGGGGCTTTGCACATTTCATTATTTGTGATGATTGTGGGTGGACTCCCGTTTGTCCTAATTGTTCAGTTAATTATGCCTATCATAAAAACCCTGATCGTCTGTATTGTCATTATTGCGGATCTACAGATTCGATGCCTTCAAAATGTGCAAGCTGTTCGTCTACCAACATCAAACAGAAAGGCTTTGGCACCGAAAAGGTTGAAGATGAAATATCGATACTGTTCCCTGATGCAAAAATAATGAGAATGGACTATGACAGCACAAGGAGAAAAGGATCAATAGAAAAGATTATACATGATCTTGAAAAAAGGGAAGTGGATATACTGATAGGTACACAGATGATCTCTAAAGGTCTTGATATTGAAAACCTTACGGTCGTTGGTGTGTTAAATATTGATGACATGCTTTTTTATCCTGATTTCAGGGCTCATGAGCGGTGTTTTCAGCTGGCTGCACAGGTAAGTGGCCGGGCAGGAAGGAGACAGACTCGTGGTAAAGTAATAATACAGACAGCTAATCCCCGTCATCCTGTTATGAAGCAGATACTTAATAATGATTATAAGGGAATGTATGAGAGCCAGATAAATGAAAGGAAAGAATTCAATTATCCCCCGTTTTCCAGGCTTATACGAATTTATCTTAAGCATAAGAACAACGATGTGGTAAAAAGCGCCGCAAGAATATTGGCTTCAAATCTCAGGGAGGCACTAGGCAGTAGAGTACTGGGCCCTGAATCTCCTCCTCACCAGAGGATACAGAAAATGTATATTAAATCAATATTGCTTAAGACAGATAAAAATAAGTCGTACCGGTATATCAGGGAACTGGTGATGAGAAATTTCTCAGTACTGCAAAAAGAAAATGAGTTTTCAGGCCTGAGAATGTATTCTGATGTCGATCCTCAATAAATATGAAGAGATATATGGTAGGATTGTAAGATTAAATCCAGGACAGATAGATCATTTTTTTATGCTATCATCCAGCAAGAAAAGATTCTTTACCATTTTATCCCATCTGTATTTGTCTTTTTCTGACTTTATCCCCCTTACAAAATCATCATACCTGTCATTACTGAAAAAGTCGATCAGTGCTTCAGCAACTTCCCCGGGATCAGTGTTAACAACATAACCACCCTTCCCATGCGGAATAATTTCTGACAGGCCACCAACATTGGTTACCAGCATTGGTTTATTGAAGTGGTATCCTATCTGGGTTATCCCACTCTGTGTGGCCGACTTATAAGGTTGTGCTATTATGTCGGAAGCACAAAACCATTTAGCAACATCTTTATTTGGTACAAAATGAGGATATACTGAAATTTCTTTCTCCAGCTTATGTTTCTTTATCAATTCATCATATGGTGCCCGTGATACATAAAATTCTCCAACCACAAGCAACCTGACCTTTATATTTCTTAGTTTTTTATGCGCAAAGGCATTGATCATTATATCAAGCCCCTTGTAATCCCTTATAAGACCAAAGAAAAGAATATATCTGTAAGACGGATCAAGTCTGAGCTTATCAAGAGCAGCATCCCTGCTTATTGTTTCACCGAAATTATCAAAAACAGGATGCGGCGAATAGATCCTTGGTTTATCAGTATTGAATAAATCAAGTTCACTAAGAACTGACCTGGACATTGCAATAAACCCATCAACATTTTTGACAAAATACCTGGTAAGAAAGGCATCTCCAGGACGTTTTTCGTGTGGTATTATATTATCCAGCAGGCTGATTATTCTGGTATGACCATTTTTCTTTATTATCCTGGCGATGGTGCCGAGACAGGGCGCCATAAAAGGCAACCAGTACCTGAGAATAACTGTGTCAGGCTTTTCTCTTCGTATCCTCCTGGCAACACTGATCCAGTTAATGGGCCATATAGAGTTTACACTTCTTTTTATTTCAATATCTTCGGGAGCGGGCCCATCAGAATACTGTGTTTCCCCGGGGAATAATATACCTGGATATTGAAGTGTGAAAGTTTCAATCCTGACACTGTGGCCCCATGTCTGTATCTCCATGGCAAGCCGTTCATTGAAGGCAGCCAGGCCACCACGATAGGGATGGCTTGTTCCTATAAATATTATACTGGACATACGGGTCTGATAAACATTGTAAATATAGTTAAGTAAATATCGGTTTACCAATGTCGGACCGGGAAAAGAAAAAACTATAATGATATTATATGAAAATACGTAATATTTTTCCATTCAAATACTTAGTTTAATTTTGACTATTTTTGTAACTAAACAGTTAATTTATAATTAATTTACTATCAGGAAAATGAGAAGATATATAGCATTATTATCATTATTTCTTATCTCCATATCAATATCTGCCCAGTACTCAGAAATCTTTAAAAGAGATATTCTTTTATCAGAAAAAGTAGTTGGTTATTACGAGGGGTATAAAATAAGTTCAGGGATGAATGATTTTACCTACCATTCATTTCGTGAAGATATCAGTGAGGCAATGTTATCAAGATGCACTGATGGTAATATGTCAATAGAGTGGGAAACAGAGAAAGTTACTGGGGATATTAATTCAGCCTGTGGTTTTATATGGATGGCGGCCATGGATCTCACTGATGAAAAGTGCAGGTTCGAGGTGTATATTGATGAAATAAAACGGTTTGAAATATATTCTGGTCCTGACCCTGTGTTAAATGTAGAGTCTACAGGGGAGGGCAACATGAATTTTTACCCGGTAGAAACCGATACGCATGGTGATATACATGGATATATGACACTGGAAGCACCAGCTGAGTGGATATTTCCTGGCAGGCCACTTAAAATCAGCATAAAAGGCTCAGAGGCTGGTTCAAATACCTGGATCATTGTATACAAAGCTAATGATGCCCTTTCTTATCTTCAAAATAAGGCAAGGTATTCATTCCATCTTAAGGCCAGGCTGTTAAATAATAATAATAACTATGATGTTATTTTGCACAGCCCTGAATGTTTCAGTGGTAAAGAACTTGAGATTATCTCCGGTAAAAATAAAATGAAGAAAGCTCTTACCAGCAAAAATAATCGTTCAGAACTCGGTTTTAAAATGAATTTATCAGGTGAAGATGATAATCTTATAATAAAAGATGAGTTTGGTGAGCTGCTTAATATAAAGGATATTAATGCCCCTGGCAGTACTACAAGAATACAGGGTAAGTTGGTGATTATTAATAAACTGGAAGCTAATAAGAATGGTATATCTATTGATATTCAGAGACTCTACAAGCCTAAGACCGGAACCAGCCTCCTGAGGCTTTCAAGGTCAAAGATGAACATAGGAAATATATATTTAATGAATTCAAGTCACCAGGATATAGCATGGATGGACACACCCGGTAAATGCGTTATTGACAGGGATACAATGTTGCTGGAACCTTTGATCGGGAATGCTATTATCTCTGATTCATACCGGTTTGATATAGAAGATGCTCTTATGCTTAAAGAGTATATTGACCGTCACCCGGGTAAAAAGAAAATCGTTGGTGAATTATTAAAAAGCGGCAGGTTATCATGCGGATCATCATTTATTCAGCCCTATGAAGAGATGTATTCAGGTGAGTCACTTGCACGACAGCTATATTTTGGAGCGAGGTGGTTAAAAAAGGAGTTTGATTATGATGCTGTTGTTTACTGGAATGTTGATGTTCCGGGAAGAACCCTGCAAATGCCTCAGATACTGAAAAAGGGAGGTACTGATTATATGATATTCAGCAGGTTTGGAAAGGGATTCTATAAATGGTATTCCCCGGATGGTTCATATATTACTGCATATTCACCGGGTCATTATGCTAATTCATACGGACCCTTACAAAGGAATTTCTTTGAAGCTGCAAGATATATCAGCGAAAATGCGTTATCATGGTCTGAGTATTTTAATAAGGGTACTGAGGTTGCCATACCCCTCTTATCAGACTGGGATATGAGCCCTGCTAATGATTATGGGCCTCTTGCTGATAAATGGATGAATTTAAGTGAAATTGAAAATGAAGATGGTGTTTTTGAAAAACTTAATCTTCCAGAATTCAGGATTACAACCGCTAATGTTTTTTTCAAAGCCCTTTCAAAACAGGCCGACAATATATCTCATTTAAAAGGAGAAAGGCCTGCAGTATGGTTATATATTCATGGACCTTCTCATTACCAGGCTCTTAAAGCCAGCAGGGAAGCTGATATCCTGCTTACTAAAGTGGAAAAATTCAATTCAGCCCTGGCAGCAGTAAAGAGTACATTTGAATATTATCCTGTTGATGAACTTAATGCTGCCTGGGAGGCTAAAATATACCCTGATCATGGATGGGGAGGTAAAGGAGGTGATATCACCGATAGCTTCTTCAATATGAAATTTAACTTTGCAAGGAGTGAGGCCCGGCGACTGTTGGAAAAAGTATTATTTACCCTTTCATCTGAAATAGATGTTAGAGAAAAAAACGGGAACCCATTGGTTGTGTTTAATAGTATGAGCAGCGTAAGAACTGATATAGCAAAGGTGGAACTGGTATTCCCCGAGGAATCAGGTAATACACTTGTACTAAGGGATGAGAAAGGCAGTATTATTCCGTCTCAATTGTCAGAAATAAGAAGGAATAGTGATGGATCACTTCATACGGCAATACTGGTCTTCCTTGCCTCAGATGTACCATCAGTAGGTTATAAGACATACTATTATGAACTGGTTAATAACAGGCGTAGTGATAAAAGAAGAGTAGATCAGAATAACCATTTGTCAAATGACTATTTCGATATTACCCTGGGACCAAGGGGTATAGAATATCTCTACGATAAGGAATATAACGAGGTGATAATAGATAATGACACTTTTGCTGGAGGAGAAGTAATAACTATGAAATCAGTGGGTAATGGTGCCGGAGAGTTTAAGGATATCCAGCAACCTGAAATGGATGATTACGATTTTACGGGTTCATGTGGTGAGAACATTAACTGGCAGATGATTGAGGATGGTGAGTTATATACCAGGATGAAGATTCGGCAACCGGTTAAATATGCTGAAATAGAGAGAATTATTACAGTTTACCATGTTTATAAGAAAATTGATATTGACATAAGTATCCTGAACTGGCAAGGGATTTTATACAGGGAATTCAGAATGGTTATGCCTCTGAAACAGACCGATGCAGATATTGCATACGAAGTTCCTTTTGGCGTATTAAGGGTAGGTAAGGATGAAATTGCAGGAGCTGCAGGGGAAAGATATACTACAGAATGCAATAATATACATCCAAGGGGAATACAGAACTGGATAAGTTCTAGTAACAAAAAAGTTGGATTTACAATGAGTTCTGATGTTGTAGTGGCAGACTATACTGACCCCCTGAATAAAGAATCAGGCAAGCCGGTACTTCAGGCTGTATTGCTTGCATCGAGGAGAAGTTGTCACTGGCAAGGTAATCAATACCTGCAAACAGGTGATCATCATTATCACTTTTCATTTACCAGCCATAAACCAGGATGGGAAAATGGGTGTATGTTTGGTACAGGTTCGAATGAAAAACTTGATGTTATTAAACCTGTGCTTAAATCCTCAACAGCCTCTTTACCCGAGAATATGAGTTTCTTCAGTACCGGTAATAAGAATATAATAATCAGTACAGTTAAAAAAGCTGAGGATAACAATGCCCTGGTGACCAGGGTTTATGAGTATAAAGGAGGAGATACGGATCTAAAATTTAAACTGTTTAGGGATATACAGACTGTATATAAGACAAATCTAATTGAGTATCCGCAAAGTAAAATAAGAACCAGGACAAAAAATGGATTTACTGTAAAAGTAGGGAAATATTCGATTGAGACTTTCAGGTTCGACCTGTAGCATTTTTTTAGTAAGCTTGTTGAGTGATATATATTACTGAATGAATTTATAAAATAATGAATTCAAATTGTATTTTTGCAATTTACAACTATATAGAAAAAACATGAAGGGGCCTGTAAAATCCAAGGAATCAAATGCTGAAAATGACCTGAAAGCTGAAGATTATAAGTGCCTTTTTGAATCGACCCTGAATGCAATGGTTGTATTTGATCCGGAGGTCGACAATTTTATACTATGTAATGCTGCAGCATGCAATCTTTTTGGATACGGCAGGAAGGAAGATTTTAAGTATTCTTCCCTGGCAGATATTTCACCAGAATATCAACCTGATGGAAAATTATCCGCGTCTGAAGTTAAAAAGATAGTAGACAGAATATTGAATGGTGAAAGTCTCGAAGGTCGATGGCTCTTTAAACGCAAAGGGGGGGATGAATTCTTTGCCAGGGTTAACCTGATGCTTGTTCACCTGCTTAATAAACCATTGATATTTGCCGATATCAAGGATGAAACTGAGGAGGCGCATATTGAGGCAGAGCTAAGAGACAATATGAACAGCCTTGATGTAGCCGTGAATGGTACGGGTGTAGGCCTGTGGGATTGGGATATTGAAAATGGCAACCTGATACTTAATGACAACTGGTTTGATATGCTTGGCTTTACCAGAAAGGATTTTGAAAAACGATATAAGAAATTTGGGTTTAATACTTTCGCTGATTCAGTACATCCTGATGACATGATTAAGGTAGAAGAAAAACTCAAAAGTCATTATGCCGGGGAGATAGACTTTTACAGGGTTGAGATTAGAATGAGGACAGCCAGTAATGACTGGAAATGGATACTGGCTGCAGGAAAGGTCTCTGAATGGGAGGATGATAAACCCAGGAGAATGGTAGGTATTCACACTGATATTGATTACAGGGTAAGGATGGAGGATAAGCTGAAGGAGGCTATTTATAAAGCAGAAGAGAGTGACAGGCTTAAAACAGCATTCCTTGCCAATATGTCACATGAGATACGTACCCCGATGAATGGAATAATAGGATTCATGGATCTTATGATTAGTCCTGAATCCACTGAGAAACAAAGAAAGGAATACTCGGAGATAATAAAAAATAATTCCAGGCAGTTGCTTGATATTGTAAATGATATAATGGATATGTCCAAGATTGAAGCCGGGCAGGTAGAGATTATTGAGTCAGTTGTTAATATCAAGGGTTTATTAAAAAGAGTGAATACCCAGTTTTCTAATGCTTTGCATAAAGGAGTAAAAATGATATTGAATACTGATGTTAAAGGCATAGGTGAGAATATAATGTCAGACCAGGCTAAGTTGTATCAGGTATTTTCAAATCTGATATCCAATGCTTCTAAATTTACACAAGAAGGAGAAATATCAATTGGTTATTCCCTTGAAGGCGAGATGCTTAAATTTTATGTAAAAGACACAGGAGAAGGTATTGGGAAGGAACATCATAAAGCTATTTTTGAAAGATTTAATCAGATCGATTTACAACTATCAAGGCCGAAAGGAGGTACGGGTCTGGGCCTGTCAATATGCAAGGCCTATATAGAAAAAATGGGAGGAAATATATGGTTTGAGTCAACCAAGGGTAAAGGGAGCATATTTTATTTCACGGTACCCTACAAGCCGGTTGATTATATTAAAAGCAAAGTCATTGATCTTGCACCGGATAGTACGGGTAAAAAACAGGATGGTATCGTTCTTGTTGTTGAAGATGAATTATATAATTACCTCTTTGCCGAGTATGTTTTAAAGGTCCGTGGATATAGCGTTATACATTCTGATACAGGCAGTAAGGCTATTGAATATATACGCTTATACCCTGAAATAAGCATGGTAATAATGGACATACGATTACCTGATATAACGGGATATGAAGCAACAAAGGAAATTAAAATGATAAGGCCTGAACTACCTGTTGTGGCTCTTACAGCACTTGCCCTGTCAGGAGACAGGGAATCGGCACTTGAAGCAGGATGTGATGATTACCTGAAAAAACCAATAACAAAAGAAAAGCTTATCGAGTCTGTATCGTTTTACCTGGGTTAATAAGTTTGTCAGCTTGATAGTATCTCGGCTATCTCAAGAAGGTTGCGGTTCACGCTTTTATGTAATTTTATTGCTTTACGAAAAGGTATCAGCACTATTTCATTATTTTGTATCCCAACCATAGTACTTTTCTGGTCATCCAGGAGTGCTTCCACGGCTGCATAGCCCAGCCTGCTTGCTGATACACGGTCAAAAGCAGAAGGAGATCCGCCACGCTGCACATGTCCCAGTACAGTTATTCTTATATCATAATTCGGAAAATGTTTCTTCACATTGTTTGCTAGTTTATATGCACCTCCTTCTTTATCACCTTCAGCTACAATTACTATATTACTGGCTTTCTGTCTGCGACCACTTTCAAGCATCCTGTTTAGTTTTTCAATCTCATCACTTACTTCAGGAATGACTATAGCTTCAGCCCCGGCTGCTATCCCACTTCGCAGGGCTATAAAACCTGCCTCAGCTCCCATCACTTCAATAAAGAATAGCCTGTTATGGGCACTGGCTGTATCCCTTATCTTATCTACAGCTTCCACAACAGTATTAAGGGCAGTGTCGTACCCAATGGTGTAATCAGTGCCATAAAGATCATTATCAATAGTTCCTGGAATACC
>DOZA01000230.1 GCA_003518245.1 Bacteroidales bacterium
ACCAGCCTGTTGGTCTTATGGGACATCTGGGTATGTTTTTGATATATAAATATAAACCAAGCGATTATTAATATCAAATATTAATTAATAGTGATAAATTTGTGGGTTTAGGATGTGGTGAGTTGTTAAACCTTGTCGCGTGAGTTCACGGGTGGCAGATGATTGTGGCCGGTAGGCTATGATGGGAAAAAGAGAACGAGCAATCGTTGAATAGTTAAATGTTGAACCGGGACTAATATATAATAGTTCAACTACAATAAATAATTAATTCTAAATAATAAAGGCTTGTAACATACAGCATGTCAGTTATTTAAAATCTATAATAGACCTGTATTATAAATAGGGTTCTAAAAAACTGTAAATTTGTGAGTAATTTTTTGATCATATTAGCATCCCTGATCCTTATTTTAAGAGGATTATATTGACAGGGAAGCCATTGTTTGTAACAAAGTATTCTTCAAAATGATTAATACTTTTTGCAGAAAATGGCAGAAAGAAAATGAAAAAACTACATGGAAAGATATACTTGCGAGCATTGTAATAATGAAATATCTGATTTAACCAGAAAGCTGCAGAAGCATCAAACTTCCAGTTTATGGATGAAACATGGGCAATGCTGTGTTGCATGTATTGCTCCAAATGATATTAAGTTTATTGATAATAATATTACTTATGAAAAAAAGCGTAATAAACCTTTAAAAGAAGGGAAGAAAAATGGTAATCGCAGGGATAATATGATATTTGCCCGGGATGGGGTTTCAGTAATGGAAGAGGAAGCTAGATTCAGGATCATGAGACAGGCAGACAAATCAATATCAACCGGAAAAATCATTGGCGGAACAGGAGCCGCTGCAGGCCTTATTTTTCTTTACTATGAAATATATATAATAGCGCTGGCGGGATTATTACTGGCTATAGCAGGAATAATTACCTGTCGGATGGGCGTTTGGAAGAAATGCCGAAAATGCTAGAGGTAATTTAGTATATCTTTTACCGTAATTATAAATACATATACATTCATTAAATCATCATTCATCAAAAATTTCTATAAGAAATTCTTTCCCTGTATAAAATATCATATTTTTAATTATTTAAATGTTAATTATTTAGGGTTATTTACTACTGTTAATACGAGATAAATAAATTTTGATTTTATCATTTAATTAGTTAAAACAGCATAAAACAAGTACCATGAACAGCTTAAAACTAGTACCCAGGGAGAATATTGTCAGAAATTTTATACCTTCTGAGTATATTCCTGAAGGAAAGGATGAGTACTTTCAGAGAAATAAACAGGTTACTCCCCCTGAGAATGGATGGAGGCACTTGCAGTCGGATGAGATCGAAAGGCTGGTAAAAAATGATAATACAGCAGATAACTGGGATGACCTGCTGGTTACCGATGAATTTAATCCCAGACTTATTAAAAACACTAACTTTTTCGGGCTTGTAAGGATTGGAAGGTTGCGTAATATTGTGCTTCAGCATCATGATCTGAGGGTGCCCGCAGGAATTACCAACAGTCTTATCATATCCTGTGATATAGGTGATGATGTGGCAATACATAATGTGCATTACCTGGCACATTATATCGTTGGCAACAGGAATATATTATTCAATATCCAGGAGATGCATACTACCGATCATGCCAAGTTCGGTAATGGAGTTGTTAAAGAAGGAGAACCCGAAAATGTCAGGACGTGGATAGACCTGATGAACGAGACAGGTTGCCGCCAGATACTGCCTTATGATGGTATGATCACAGCTGATGCTTATCTCTGGGCTAAATATGTTGATGACAGCGCTTTACAGGAAAACCTTAAGAGAATAACCCAGGAAAGTGTTGACAGTCACAGGGGTTATTATGGAACAACAGGGAGCCAATGTGTGATAAAAAACTCGCTCACAGTTAAGGATGTAAAGATCGGCGCAGATTGCTATATCAAGGGTGCAAACAAGCTTAAGAATCTTACTATTAATTCTTCTGAAGAAGAACCAACACAGATTGGAGAAGGGGTGGAACTGGTAAATGGTATTATAGGCTACGGTTGTCATATATTTTACGGTTGTAAAGCGGTAAAATTTATCCTGGGAAATAATTCCAACCTCAAATATGGAGCAAGGTTGATTAATTCATTTTTAGGTGATAATTCAACTATCTCCTGTTGTGAAGTATTAAATAATTTGATATTCCCGGCCCACGAGCAGCATCACAATAATTCATTCCTGGTTGCCGCGTTAGTTATGGGACAGAGCAATATAGCCGCAGGTGCTACAATAGGCTCAAATCATAATAGCCGGGCCAACGATAATGAGATACAGGCCGGAAGGGGATTCTGGCCTGGCTTGTGTACCAGCCTGAAACATTCAAGCCGTTTTGCATCTTTTGTGTTGCTCTCAAAAGCAGATTACCCGGCCGAACTGGATATCCCACTGCCTTTTTCATTGCTTAATAATAATGTTTCAAAAGATCGCCTCGAAGTGATGCCTGCATTCTGGTGGTTGTATAATATGTATGCCCTGGCACGTAATTCCTGGAAATTCCAGACTCGTGATAAACGGGTCAATAAAGTCCAGAACATTGAATTTGAAACATTTGCTCCTGACAC
>DOZA01000199.1 GCA_003518245.1 Bacteroidales bacterium
TGAATTTATAAAAATACCTGTCAAAATATTTGTTGGTGAGTGGTTTATAAACTGTGATGACCCTGTATTGGATGCTGAGAGGTAAGTTGATGACCCACTCCCAATTTTCATAATGCCCGAAAACAGCTATGATGCTGCGACCTTCATCATTGAGTTTATCAAGCATCTCAGGGTTGATTACCCTGTATCTTTTCCTGATCTCGGATGCCCTCATATGTTGTAGCTTGAGTACCTCTATGAATAAATCCGAAAGATGCCTGTAAAACTTTTTCGAGATATTTTTCAGCTCTTTTTCACTCTTGTCCGGGAATGAGTTTCGTAGGTTTTTTATTACAACCTTTTTCCTGTAAGCTATGATATGGTATAAGATGAAACAGAAAACAGGTGAAAAACCATATAATATATTAAGAGGTAACAGGGTAATTACCCAGTTAACAGCAAAAAAGATATAGAACATTACTGCTTTCATGCTGTCCCCAACTATTTCATATGCCTTTCAACCATAGTCCTGAAAGTGTTAAACAGCCTCTTATTGGCTGCAACTATTTCCGATCCGTCTATACTATCGGTATTGCCTGAAAAATCACTTATCATACCACCTGCTTCATTGATAATGATAATACCTGCAGCTACATCCCATTTATTAAGGTCATATTCATAAAAGCCATCGAATCTTCCGCAGGCTACCCATGCCAGGTCAATTGCCGCTGATCCCATCCTTCGTACTCCCTGGGTGTTTCTGATAAAGTATTCCAGGCAGGGCATGTACTTATCCAGTCTATCATAGTTCTTAAAAGGAAAGCCTGTTGCGATAAGGCTATTTTCAAGAGTAGCTGCCCCTGATACATGTATTCTTTCACCATTCAGCCATGCTCCACCATTTTTATATGCATAAAAAAGCTCATCCGAAGGTATATTAAGTATCACACCCAGCAGTATGTCATCTTCATCTGCAAGGGCAATGCTGATAGAGTAAACGGTAATTCCGTGCATGAAGTTGGTGGTCCCATCCAGGGGATCTACTATCCATGTGAGCTTGCTTTTCCCTTCCCTGGCCGATCCTTCTTCGCCTATAAGACCTGCATCGGGTAGCAGGGCAGTAAGATCAGCTTTTAGTTTTTTTTCAGATTCAATATCAACGTATGAAACAAAATCATGCATGCCTTTCAGCCTGGCATCACAAATATCAAAATTCTGTGATTCATCCTTAATAAAGTCAGCTGTTCGTTTTGCTATCTTACATACTTCATTGCAGAGGCTGATCAAATCCATTCAATGACTATTTATACGGTAAAATTACCATTTTGGACAATTTCTCCCAGGGTATGCGCTTTTATTTTACCTTCTAGTTCATGGTCATATTCAGTGAACACCCTTATATAATTACCTGTAAAACCCGAAATATAACCTGTCTTTTCTTCAGTTTCCCACAGCACATCAACCTGCATACCACTGCATTTTTCATTGAATTTTCTTTTTTTCAATTCTGACAGTTCATGCAGTTTCTTACTCCTGTCGTTCTTTATACTTTTATCTATTTGCCCGGGCATATCAGCTGCCGGGGTGCCATCACGTTCAGAGTAACTAAAAACATGCAGATATGAAAGGTCCAGTGAAAGCAGAAACTCATAACTTTCAATGAAATCGTTCTCTGTCTCTCCCGGGAATCCCACTATAACATCGGCTCCTATACCTGCCAGCGGCATAAATTCCCTTATCTTTTTTACTCTTGAAGTAAATACCTCCCGGGTATATCTCCGTCGCATTTTTGCCAGTATCTTGTCTGAACCACTCTGCAGTGGAATATGAAAATGGGGCTGTATTTTTTTACTTCTGGCCACCAGTTCTATTATATCATCTGTCAGCAAGTTGGGCTCGACGGATGATATCCTGTACCTCTCGATACCTTTCACTCCGGAGAGTTCTTTCAGTAGATCATGGAATGTTTCACCGGTTGATTTTCCAAAATCGCCAATATTTACACCGGTAAGGACTATTTCTTTTATTCCCAGTTCAGCAATTTTAACTGCATCTCTCACACATGCGCTTATTGGCTGGTTCCGACTTCTGCCCCTGGCTATTGGTATGGTGCAATATGAGCATGAATAATCACATCCATCCTGTATCTTCAGGAAGGCCCTGGTGCGGTCAGATCCTGAAAATGAAGGATTAAACATCAAAAGTTCATCCCTTCCACAATGGTGTATTTCAGGTTCCTTACGTTTGCTGGTATCTCCCAGGTAATTCAATATGTCGTATTTCTCATTGGTTCCAAGTATAAGATCGACACCCGGGATACCTGCTATCTCTTCATATCTTAATTGAGCGTAGCAGCCGGCCACGACAATAAATGAGGCGGGAGACCTTCGTATGGTTTGTTTTATTACCTGCCTGCATTTTTTATCGGCAGCTCCTGTTACGGTACAGCCATGTATGACATAGATATCAGCACTTTCAGTAAATGGTACCCTCTGATAGCTGGCATCTTCCATCTTACGGCTTATGGCTGATGTTTCTGAAAAGTTTAGCTTGCATCCCAATGTATGGAATGCAACTTTTATTTTTCTGTCACTCATAACTGCTGTTTATAGGACTGCAAAAATAAGGATTTTTGGGCAGATTGCTGATGGCGATATTATTTCACCTCTTTGGGAATAATAAACTCATAAACGGATTGGTCGGATGAATGTATATCCTTCCATTGCTCCATCTCGTAGTTTATTATTGCCACCCCTGTAGTGGGCAGAAAACTGGTAGCACCATTGGTAAGATGCTCTGCAAGATCTGTTATTCCAGGGTTATGGCCAAACAAAGCCACTGTTTTAACTTCCCCGGGCAGCTCAGATATTATATTCAGTATTTTTGATCCCGAGCTATGATATAAGCTCTCAACAACATTGATTATTCCAGTGGTTGTATTCATGGCACGGGCAAAGATTAGAGCGCTGTGGTTGGCCCTGGCTGCAGGGCTTGTAAGGATAAGGTCGGGTATGATACCCGAACCAAAGATCTTCCTGGCAACCCTGTATCCGTCATTAACACCTCTTTTTGTGAGAACCCTGTCAATATCTTTTTCGAAGGCATCCAGGGAGCAGGCTTTGCCATGTCTAACCAGAATAACAGTTCGTTTCATTTTACTTATCTCGTTTTGTGGCATTCAAGGTAGTAAAAAAAATTAATCTCCTGCGTAATGTTAAAATGCTTATAACAAACGACTGGCCAGTTCAGACAGGAAGCTCCTTTCACCTTTTACCAGGTTAACATGTGCAAAAATGTCCTGTCCCTTCATCTTATCGGTCAGGTATGAAAGGCCGTTAGATCCTATGTCAAGGTAAGGTGAATCTATCTGCTCTATATCACCTGTAAACACCATTTTTGTGTCTTCCCCGGCTCTTGTAATTATTGTTTTTACCTCATGCGGTGTAAGATTCTGGGCTTCATCAACAATAAAAAATATGCTCGAAAGACTACGACCCCTGATATAAGCAAGGGGAGTGATAACAAGTTTTTCCTCCTTGATCATATCATTAATACGAATAAACTCCGGGCTCTGATGACTGAATTTATGTTTGATAACCGTGAGATTATCAAACAGTGGCTGCATATAAGGATCAATTTTTTCTT
>DOZA01000175.1 GCA_003518245.1 Bacteroidales bacterium
GACTGGGCAAAAGATCCTATAATACCATATATTGACGGACAATGGGTTAAGGCAAAAGATACTACTCTGGGAGCTGATGATGGAATAGGCATGGCAGCTCAGCTGGCTATTCTTACAGATAATGAGATAAAAACAGGCCGGATAGAATGTCTTTTTACCGTGGATGAGGAAAGTGGTATGACAGGAGCAATAGGACTGGAGAGTAACTTTTTTGACAGCAAGATTCTTATAAACCTTGACTCAGAAGATGAAGGTGAATTGTTTATTGGATGTGCAGGAGGTTTTGATACTGTAGCTGAAATACCGTACAGCAAGGAGAAAATAGATAATAAACAAAAAGCATTAAAAATATCTGTTACCGGCCTGCACGGAGGTCATTCAGGAGATGAAATACACAAGGGATATGCTAATTCAGTTAAAATAATGACCGGTTTATTACAAATCTTAAGTAATAACTACGGTATAAGGATATCTGAGTTCAATGGTGGAAATCTACGTAATGCCATCCCCAGGGAAGCTTTTGCACAAATAATATGTGATACTGAATATGTAAATGATATCAGGAGAGAAATAGATGAATACATTAAAAAAGTAAAGAAAGAATATTCAGATACCGAGAATAGTATGGATATCAGTATAAATAATACAGGTCTGCCTGGCTTCGTTATCGATAGCAAGACACATAGATCTCTCCTTGATTCCCTTTCTCAGTGTCCTCACGGTGTTATTGCCTGGTCTGAAGATATGGAAGGGCTTGTTGAAACATCAACAAACCTTGCCTCTGTCAAATTTACGGATACCCTTATAAGGATAGTAACAAGCCAGCGTAGTTCAGTCGATTCAGCAAAGAAAGATATTGCCGCAAAGATCAACAGGATATTTACTGATAATAATGCCACCGTGGAACATTCAGGTGACTACCCGGGATGGAAACCAAATACCAATTCGGAAATTCTGAATATTACAAAAGGCTCATACGAAAAACTGTTCAATATCACCCCTATAGTCAGGGCGATACATGCCGGTCTGGAGTGCGGTTTAATACTGGAGCGATACCCTGGGCTGGATATGATTTCTTTCGGACCTACGATAAAGGGTGCTCATACACCGCAGGAGAGGTTGGATATTGATACAACAATAAAATTCTGGGATCTTCTTGTAGATGTTCTTATTAATATTCCGGCCAGCTAGCTTATTTCCTCAAATTCATTTGTTGGTGCACCGCATACAGGACAGACCCAGTCATCAGGCAGGTCATTAAAAGAAGTACCATTATCTATTCCGCCTGCGATATCTACTTCATCAGGATTATATTCATAACAACAAACGATACATCTATATATATTCATATTACAAATTTTACAGTCTTTTTTTATTCTACTATTACTTTTCTTACAACATCTATTACTGTTCCGTCAACCCATTTAATAGCAGCTATGACTTTTTCGTCAAGTTTTGACTTCCTGGGTTTACCGCAAATCCTTTCAGCTTCCTCTTTCAGTTCTTTAATAGGCTTAAGTGGCAGACCAGAATCTTTAACAGCTTCAATAAGGTCTTTTCTCAGAGGATTTATAGCTATACCTCTTTCTGTAACAATAACATCGATCAGTTCACCCGGGCCGCATAATGTTGTTACCTCATCAATTATTACAGGCACCCTGTCCCTCATCAGAGGAAGTGGAAGTATTACTGTTTTTGAGAAAAGACAGTTCTGCCATCCTCCTATGCCATGAAGAAGGTATCCATCAGAATGAGTAACCACATTTGCATTGAAGTTTACATCCACCTCAGTAGCTCCCAGTATTGCCACATCAACAAGAGGGGCAAAATTACCTTTCCCGTGATAGTTATAACTTGTAAAAGGGCTGGTCCATACATGCCTGGGATCATCCCTCATTGACCTCACTCCATCAAGATCAAAGGTCTGTCCGTCGAGTATATAATCGATAAGCCCTTCTTCAAGCATTGATACAAGATATTTATTGCTCCCACCACGGGCAAACCTTGCTTTAATACCCTTTTCTTCCATTATAGATTTAAAGAACTCACCCACAGCCAGTGATGTTCCGCCTGCTCCGCTCTGAAAAGAGAAACCATCTCTTATAATACCTGCTGCATCACAGAATTTAGCAGTTAATTCAGCAAGAAGGAGTCGGTCAGGGCTTTTAGTAATTTTTGTGGTCCCTGAAACTATTCGTTCAGGTATACCCAGTTTAGGTACTTCAACGGTAAAATCAACATAATTACCCTGTATCTGCCATGGGATACAAGGAAAGGGTACCATATTATCGGTAACAATAATTACTTTATCAGCATACTGTGAGTCAGCCAGGGCAAAACCCAGTAATCCGCAGGCTGAATCTCCTTCAAGTCCGTTAGCGTTTCCAAAAGGATCAGCCATTGGAGCTCCAATAACAGCAATATCGATTTCCACCTCACCATCCTGCACGGCCTGGTACCTTCCACCATGAGACCTGAGTACAGCCATACCGCGCATATTACCTTCAGACACATATTTACCAAGAGGTCCGTTCATACTTCCCTCAATATGGTGTATTGTTCCATCCTTAATGTATTGTATAATGTGTTCGTGACAGGGAAAAGAAGCTGACGGGAACCATCTTATATCTTTAATGCCCAACTCACTAACTGCATCAAACAGGTCATTTGCCAAAAGATCACCATTCCTGAAATGATGATGTGTTGAGACAGTCATTCCATCTTTAATACCTGCTTTTACCAGTGCTTCCTTCAAAGTGCTTACTCTTTTATCACCATTATCCGGGTAATCAGCACATCTTGATATCGGGGGAGCATATTTCCTTCCTTCCGGTTTATGCTTACCTACACCCTTGAATGGTATAGCCTGTTGTCCGTTTATCTCAGCAACAACCTCACGTCCTGCAGCATTTTTTACCAATTTGTTTGCCATAGCCTGTATTCTTACTGGTATATATTTTTAATCATTTTCATTATTATCCATATCATCAGGTATCAGGTTCAGTTTTTTAGCCAGGTTTATAATACGGTGGGCCCTGGCAACGACAGGTGGATCTATCATTTTCGATCCTATTGAAACTACCCCTAATCCTTTATCTTCAGCTTCCCTGAATGCCTTCACTATATCAGATGCTTTTCTTATCTCCTCCGGTTCGGGTGCAAAGGAGTTTTTTATTACATCTATCTGTCGCGGATGTATACAACCCATCCCTTCAAATCCATAAGACTTGGATTTTTTAGCATTTGCTTTAAGGGCCTCCATATCAGACACATCCGAAAATACTGAATCAATAGGTTGTATCTTTGCCGCTTTTGCAGCATTTACCAATCTGAGGCGGGCATAAAGAGACTCACTACCTTCATTTGTTCTCTGAACACCAAGGTCGGCAGTGTAATCTTCAAGCCCTATTGCAATTGCAACAACATTATCAACCGCAGAAGATATCTCATAAGCTTTTTCAACTCCAAGAGCACTTTCAATAATAGGCATGAAATAAATATCTTGCTTGATATTATTGTCGGCAAGTATTTTTTCTGATCTTTTAGCCAGTTCCACCAGATGTTCACTACTTTCACATTTAGGTACAAGGATAAGATGTACATTATGCGGAAGTACATATTCAAGATCTTCAATGCCTCTTTCTCCCTGGTTTATCCTTACCATCCTCTCAGCACCATAAAAGTTAACCTGCCTGAGTGCATTTCTCACAAGAAACCTGGCTTCATGTTTTTTTGAGGGTGCAACAGAGTCTTCAAGGTCAAGAATAATGCCATCTGGTGAATGAAGGCCGGCATTTAACATCATGCTTGGTGTATTACCCGGCAGGTAAAGCCTGCTGAACCTGAACCTGTCCCTGCTTGATTGATACATATTGTATTCAGATAATTCTGGCAACAAATTTTTTTCTGTTTTTACAAGGCTTTTAACTGCTGCCTCTAGACGTGCCATATGAACAAATTGCAGGGCACCGGAATCATTAATATCGATCACAGCATCTTTTATCTCAAAAAAATCCAGGCCATCTTTAAGTGTTCTGGTTATTGAATCACCATACATAGCTTTAACCTTTGATTGAAGGTTAATACTTATACCCCCACCTGATTTCAATTCAAGCTTCAATTCACAATCAGATCTTACCCGCGGGCCTGTATTACCCACCACAACAATTTTCTTCATATAACTTATATTGTAAAATGTTTAATACAAATTCAAAGATACAGAAAAATTTATCCAAGGAAACTAAGCAGTATTCCGGCTGCAACAGCTGAACCTATGACACCTGAAACATTTGGGGTCATTGCATGCATTAAAAGGTGATTGGTAGGATCAGCTTTAAGCCCTTCATTTTGCACCACTCTTGCAGCATCAGGAACAGCAGAAACACCTGCAGCCCCTACCAGGGGATTGATCCTGTTATCTCCCCTCAGGAATATGTTCATTATTTTGGCAAATAACAGACCCCCAGCTGTCGCGAGCATAAAAGATACTGCTCCTAAAACAAATATCAGTAATGAATCGGGAGTAAGGAATACATCAGCCTGGGTTGAAGCGCCTACCGTTAGTCCCAACAGTATTGTAATTATATCAACCATTGATGTCCTGGCAGTTTCTGCCAGGCGTTTTGTTACTCCTGATTCTTTCAGGATATTACCAAAGAAAAGCATTCCAAGCAATGGAAGTGAGCTTGGTGATATAAATGCAGTTAGCAACAGTCCTATAATAGGGAACAATATCTTTTCAGTTTTTGATACAGCACGTGGCGGCTTCATCCTTATTTTTCTCTCTTTCTTTGATGTGAGGAGTTTCATTATTGGTGGCTGTATTACCGGGACCAGGGCCATATATGAATATGCAGCTATGGCTATTGGCCCTATAAGGTTCTTGACCGTGGTGCCATCAGAGAGTATGTTCACACCATTTGCCAGTCGCGAAGAGAGAAATATGGCTGTAGGGCCATCAGCACCTCCGATTATACCAATCGCACCTGCCTCCGGGGGAGCAAATCCTAATGCCAGGGCTCCGAGAAAGGTAACAAAGATACCTATCTGTGCTGCGGCACCAAGAATCATCAGTCTAGGATTAGAAAGCAATGATGAAAAATCGGTCATTGCTCCCAGTCCCAGGAATATCAGGGGAGGATATACTCCTTTCAGTACACCAAAATATAAATAGTTCATTACACTTCCCGCCTCGTATATGCCAAGTTGAAGATTGATGTCACCATCCTGGTAAAAAGGTATATTACCAATAAGAATACCGGTACCAATTGGGATCAGGAGTAATGGTTCATAATCATATTTAATAGCCAGGAATATAAAAAACAAGCCTACTAATAGCATTATCAGGTGTCCCTTGGTAGCATTTCTGAAACCGGAGTATGCCCAGAATTTTCTTAGTCCTTTGCTTACTCCCTCTTTTTCTACATCCTGTTTTAATATAACATTTCCTTTAACGGACTCTATATTTTCAGTCTTACGGATACTATCCTTTTCTCTATCCGGTTTTATAAATGCTGTCCAGGTAATTGATAATATAAACAGAACCCCGATAACAATAATAAACCTCCTCATAATCAATTTATTTCAATTAAGACTTCATCCTGCAATACTGATTGACCCTGACTTACTTTTACAGATGTAATCTCACCATCAATTTCAGCTTTAATTTCATTCTCCATTTTCATAGCCTCCATCATCAAGAGTTTCTGTCCTTTTGTTACCTTATCACCTCGATTAATCAGCACCTGCATTATTATACCGGGCAGTGGAGCTTTAACAGCCAGTTTAGGCCCACCTTCTTTCTTATCAATTGTCTTCTGGGGCTCTCTAAGTACGGGACGTACCAGTCTGGGTGTCTTTACAGGTTTTACTTCCTTGTGTATCTCTACCAGGTATGGAGTACCATTGACTTCAAGTTTTACAATATCACCCTCCATCTCTAGTATTTCTACCTCATATATATTACCACTAATAGTAAATTTATAATTCTTCATCAGGCTTGGGCTTAAGATTAAAGGTTTCGCATATTATAAAGTTTTGAATTCCAGGGGGAGTAAGATTTTGATATTTTCCTGATAGTAATCACATTACTTTCAATATCATGTATTTCATCAAAATACAGGTAGAGGGCAGTAGCTATGGCAGCATTAACCTCTCCTGTCAGTTCCTGTTTCTCAGAATCATCAAGGTGTCGTCCCTCTCTGGCAGCACGCCTGTATAGTTTTAACTTAAAAAACAGGGGCATTACATATCTGAAAACAAGGTAAAGAATAACCAGGGCAAGGAAAACTATAAGGTAACCGACAACGACAATTATTGCTGCCTGTTTGTCGACACCTGCAATAGCACCTGTAAGCATTAATACAGTATTCATAGCCAAGGGTTTTAAAGTGGTATATTCGAATGTTTTTTCATTGGCCCCGGGTCTTTCTTTGTGCTCAGGGTTCGCAGGGCCCTGATAACCCTGAACCGTGTATTCCTGGGTTCAATAACATCATCAAGATAACCATAGCGGGCAGCTTCGTATGGGTTTGCAAAGTTTTCGCGGTACTCCTTTTCTTTCTTAGCTATAAACTCAGTCTTCTCATCTTCATCTTTTATGTCAGCAATCTGCTTGCCCTCAAGT
>DOZA01000181.1 GCA_003518245.1 Bacteroidales bacterium
TGTAAAAATACCAGGCCCCGAAGATGAGGGCGATAAATGAACCGGTATATTCAAGCCTTATCAGGGATACCCAGCTGATATCTGTTAAAGTCATTACAGTGAAGGTTCCTGTACTTATACTTCGAAGCAACATTCCAAGGGTGGCGAGCGAGAAATAAAGCATTGAATGATCGGTCTTAAAGATCACGAAAAAAACAAAGAAGAAGACCATTAATGAACGGAGCATCCCGGCGGATATATCAGACAGGATTTTTTTTTGCTCAAGGTTTTTAATTACTGCTTCAGGGGTGCCTATATTTATTGGCAGCCAGAAACCTCCTCTTCGGTGGTGAAAATTAGAAACATTTATAATAACTTCAACAGTATCATCTATTACAGTATGCTCATATGTAAAAGGATCATATTCCGGCATTGTCTCTGCTCCATTTTCTCCCGCCAGTCCGTTACCACCTGCATATTTCCCATCAATATAAATACGAAATGCAGAATCAAATACAGGTATGTCAAATACTATTTTACCGATATTGTCTGGCAACAGGATATTTAACCGGTAAGTTGCATATCCAAAATTTTTAATTTGTGGTATTTTACTGGAATAATTGATCCAGTAAGAAGGGACCTTACCGTATATATCAGGAACAGGATATTTATCCTTATGAAAATCGGGAGGACGAAGGTGTTTTCCCCAATAAAACTCCCATTCACCATTTAACATGATTGTATTATTCCTTATCAGTTCATTTCTCAGGTCCAGTACACCTTTTTTAGCTTTGTCCTGTCCAATAGCAGCTGATGTAAGTGTAAGAATTATAAGGAAATTCAGTAGGATAAAAACTATTTTTACAGCATTGTCCCTGTTCATGGCAATATTAAGTTGCTCAAAAGTATCAAATTAGAAACATAAAAAAAATATTTATCACTACTTATATCATGCATTAAAAAAAGGATGAGCTCCGGGAAGGAACCCATCCTAAACAACAAAACCTGAAACTTGATCGTAGAAGAAACTATCCAACTAGTACATAGCCTTATTTAAAAGCGAATACCTTTTCGTAATTCTTAACAAGTTTTGGGAAATAGACCGAAATCAGTTTTAAACATCCTATTTCACTCTTTCTCTCAGGATACTGGGTAATAATCTTCTGATGATAGTACTGGGGGCGATCGAGTGAAAGTTCTGATGTAGACAACCCGTCATCCAAATATTTCTTATCCAGAAGTCTTACACCGAAGAATTTCTTATTACTCTGGTATTCTATTTCAAGATCATCTGATACTACGATATATCTTTTACAATTCTTATCAGATCTGTCAATGCCTATCCTTACACTGAGATCTGAATTTTCGTAGTTAACTACATAGGTTTCGAGGTTCCTGCCATCAACACGTATTGGATTAATAGCTTTATCAACAACGTAATTGCCCAGGCAGCAGTAGGTTTTACCTTCTGCTACAGGGCCTTTAGCAAGTCCTGACAAACTCAGGATAAGAATCGTAGCGATTAAACAAAAGAATTTTTTCATGGCTGCAATGTATTGGTTCGTATATGATCACAGTATAACCTGTCCAATTATCTGTGAATTATTTCCATTCATACTATAGACGTATAACCATTCTGGATGTTGCAATGTTTTATGTTAATTATTTGTTAATGATTTCTAAAAATTTTTAAGTTGGGATATTATTCTACTAAAGATTTATTAGAGGGTATTTTTTATTAAAAGAAGCCTAATTGATATTTTGAATTCTATAATTTTGTATCTTGCAAAGGATATATTAGGAAATATGACTCAACAACTATCTCATAGTTTTATGTATAACCGTCTTGGAAAGCGCTTATATGAATGCTGGATGTTCTATGAACTGAATGCCTGAGCAACCCTGTATCCTATTAATCCCAGGTTTACAATCATTTTATCTAATTATTTATGAAAGGTTTGATATTTAATATCAAAAGGTATGCAATTCATGACGGACCAGGCATCAGAGTAACTTACTTTATGAAAGGTTGCCCGCTGGAATGCAGGTGGTGTCATAATCCTGAAGGAATAAGGAGAGAAATACAGGAAGTTGAAAGGGTAGATCGTATAGGCAATAAGCAATTCACTGTTAAGGAAACAGTTGGTAAATACTATACAAGTGAAGAGTTACTTGATATAGCCATGAAGGACATGGTTTTTATAGAAGAATCAGGTGGAGGAGTCACCTTCTCAGGTGGGGAACCATTGATGCAGGAAGGTTTCCTTTCCGAGTCATTGAAAATGTTTAATTTGTATGGAATACATACTGTTGTAGATACTTCAGGCTATGCCAGCCGGTCAACTATTGATTTAATCCTTCCGTTTACGGACCTTTTCCTTTTTGATATTAAACACCTGGATCCTGAAATGCATAAAGAGTATACAGGAGTATCAAATGAAAAGATCCTTGATAATTATAACTATATACTAGGAAAGGGTAAACAAGTTATAATAAGAATACCTGTCATACCAGGCTTTAATGATGATATCAAACAGATGACAGCATTGAGAGATTTTGTTGCCTCACAGCCTGGAGCAAATATCAACAGGGTAGACCTTTTGCCCTATCACAGGATTGGGAGCTCTAAATACAGAAGATTTAAGCTTGAATATAAAATGCAGGATATTGATCAACCATCTACCGGTAAAATGAAAGAGATGAAGGGCTTTTTTGCAGGTAGTGGTGTTAACGTAAAAATTGGTGGATAAAAAATATTTATTATGATACTGACAGAAAGAGTTAAAAAACTCAGAGAACAAAGTCTAAATGCTGTAGAGACTATTTCTGCAGAAAGGGCCTTGCTGGTTACCGAATTCTATAAAAGTAAAGAAGCGGGGGAAGTATCAGTGCCAGTACGCAGGGCAATGGCCTTTATGCATATACTTAAGAATAAAAAACTTTGTATAAATGAAGGCGAACTGATAGTAGGAGAAAGAGGACCTGAACCTAAAGCTACTCCCACATACCCCGAGATTACCGTCCATACATTGCAAGATCTTGAAATACTTAATTCAAGAGAAAAAGTTTCTTTCAGGGTCAGCAAGGATGTAGAGGAGATTTACAGTAATAAAATTATTCCCTACTGGAAAGGCAGGAGTAATCGTGACAAAGTCATGGAGGCCATGACACCTGAGTGGAAGAAAGCTTATAGTGCAGGTGTTTTTACTGAGTTTCAGGAGCAAAGAGCTCCCGGGCATACAGTCCTGGGTTATAAAATGTTCAGCTATGGTTTCTTGGATCTTAAGAAGGAGATAGAGGCAAGTATGCACGAACTTGATTATTATAATGATCGCTATGCATATGATAAGTATGAGGAACTAAAAGCAATGAATATTGCATGTGATGCGATTATTATGTATGCTAAACGGAATGCTGATGAACTTGAGAGAATAGCATCTAAAACTGAAGATGAAACGCGTAAGTCCGAACTTAAGGAGATGGCAAGAATATGCCGTAAGGTGCCGGCCCATGCCCCGGATACTTTCCACGAGATGCTGCAGCATTACTGGTTTATGCACCTGGGTGTAGTAACTGAACTTAATCCATGGGATTCATTTAACCCGGGAAGGCTGGATCAACATCTTTTCCCCGTCTATAAAAAGGATATAAAAGACGGAATATTAAACCGGGAGAAAGCTTATGAATTGCTTGGTTGCTTCTGGGTTAAATTCAATAATCACCCTTCGCCTCCAAAGATGGGTGTTACAGCTCAGGAAAGCAATACATACACCGATTTTTGCCTGATAAACCTTGGTGGTGTAAAGCCTGATGGTACTGATGCAGTAAATGATATGACATATATGCTTCTTGATGTTGTTAAAGAGATGAGGATACTGCAGCCCAGCTCTATGGTTCAGATATCAAAGAAGAATCCCGATAGGTTTATTCATAATACACTGGATATAATAAAAACAGGT
This sequence comes from Bacteroidales bacterium, assembly GCA_003518245.1. Taxonomy (GTDB): domain Bacteria; phylum Bacteroidota; class Bacteroidia; order Bacteroidales; family VadinHA17; genus UBA9300. Next base: position 3,939 of record DOZA01000181.1, read on the forward strand.
TTTGGCCAACCATCATGTTTTAATACAGACGCTATAATACAGGAATTAATGAGACAGGGCAAGTCTCTGGTTGATGCACGTAACGGGGGTGCTTCTGGTTGTGTTGAGACGGGTGCATTTGGTACTGAATCATACTGGCTGACAGGTTATTTTAACCTGGCTAAAATACTTGAGATAACATTATATAATGGAATAGATCCCAGAACAGGCGAGACTGTAGGATTAACAACAGGTGAACTGAAAGATTTTAAGGTGTTTGATGATCTATTTGAGGCTTTCAAAAAACAGCTTAATTATTTTGCATTAACTAAAATTCGTGGTAATAATGTAATAGAAAGGATATTCGCGAAAAATCTGCCTGCTCCTTTTCTGTCATTGTTGATTGAAGATTGTATAGCAAATGGCAGGGATTATAATGACGGTGGGGCCAGGTATAATACCACTTATATTCAGGGTGTGGGACTGGGAACAATTACTGATATGCTCAGCTCAATCAGGTATAATATTTATGATGAAAAGAAATACACCTGGAATCAATTGATGGAAGCTATATCAGTCGATTTTGAAGGCTTTGATGAACTACAATATGACCTTGTATATAATTCACCCAAGTATGGTAATGATGATGATTATGCTGATCAACATGCTGTTATGGTTTTTGAGACTTTTTATGATGCAATAAATGGCAATCCAACACCTAGAGGTGGTATACACAGGATAAATATGTTACCTACTACCTCACATATTTATTTTGGCTCTGTAATAGGAGCCACACCAGATGGCAGACGTGCCTATTTACCCCTGTCAGAGGGAATATCACCATTCCAGGGAGTAGACAGGCTTGGCCCTACAGCTGTAATTAAGTCAGCTTCTAAAATAGACCATATTAAAACAGGAGGAACATTATTAAATCAGAAATTCAGCCCACAGTTTTTTGAGGATGAGGATAGCTATTCGGTGCTGACAGCATTAATAAGGAGTTATTTTAAGCTGGATGGCCATCATGTACAGTTTAATGTTGTAGGTACTGATACTCTGAGAGATGCACAGAAGCATCCCGAACTCTACCGTGACCTTATTGTAAGGGTTGCAGGTTATAGTGATTATTTTAACGATCTTGGTGAAGATCTCCAGAATGAGATAATAAGAAGAACAGAACACGAATCGATTTAATAAAAATTCATTTAAAATTATGTTTAAGAAAGAAGTTTATACAAGCAGAAGGGAAAAATTAAAAAAGACAGTTGGCTCAGGTTTAATCCTGCTGCTGGGAAATGACGAAAGTCCTATGAATTATGCCGATAATCCTTTTCATTTTCATCAGGATAGTACTTTCAGGTATTTTTGTGGTCTTGATTTTCCATACCTTGCCTGCGTATTGGATTGTGACAGCGGTAATGAAATAATATTCGGTGATGATCTTACCGTTGAGGATTTTGTGTGGATGGGCCCCCAACCTACAATTAAAGAGAGAGCCTCAGCATTTGGAATTACGGAAGCTGCCCCTATTAGAAAACTGGTGGATAAGCTTCAAAAAGAAAGAAATGCAAGCAGGACAATACATTTCTTACCTCCTTACAGGCCGGAAAATAAAATAAAGCTGTTTGAATGGCTTGGCATATTACCTGCTGAGTCGCAGGCTGAGTCATCTCTCGAGCTGGTCAGGGCAGTTATTGATCAACGCAATTACAAATCTCCTGAAGAGATTGAGGAAATACGTAAGGCAGCTGATATATCTGTGGATATGCACCGTACTGCCATGCGCCTGGCAGCTCCGGGAGTTACTGAAGCACAGATAGCAGCAGCTGTTAATAATGCAGCAGAAGCAGATGGTGCCAGGATGTCTTTCCCTATCATAGCAACAATTAATGGCCAGACATTGCATAATCATTATCATGGGAACACCCTGCAAAGTGGTCAGATGTTTCTTCTTGATGCAGGGGCAGAAATTGAATCAGGATACGGAGCTGACCTGTCGAGTACGGTACAGGTAGGCCCACACTTTACTCCTGTACAGAGGGATATATACACTATTACCCTGGATAGTCATAATACAGCTATCAGTATGCTTAAACCCGGTATAGCTTTTAAGGAAGTGTATCTTGAATCTGCAAGGGTCATTGTACGGGGGCTGAAGGATATGGGTCTTATGAAAGGCGATGTGGACGAGGCTGTCAGCAATGGTGCACATGCCCTGTTCTTTCCCTGTGGCCTGGGCCATATGATGGGAATGGATGTACATGATATGGAAGACCTGGGTGAAATATATGTTGGGTGGAACGGACAGGAAAAACCAAAGCAATTTGGGATAAAATCGCTGAGATTGAGTCGTAAACTGGAACCTGGATTTGTGCTGACTATTGAACCGGGAATTTATTTTATCCCCGAGCTTATTGATCAATGGCAGAAAACAGGTAATAACAGTGGTTTTATAAATTTTGACAGGGTGAATGAATTCAGAAATTTCAGTGGTATAAGAAATGAAGAAGATTTTCTGATTACTGAAACTGGTTATGAATTACTGGGCAAACTAAAACCAAAATCACTGGATGATGTTGAAGCAGAACATGCTAAAGACCTGCCCCTTTAATTAATAGTAATAAAACTCGTTGCCCCGGCTTAAGCTTAAATATTTTCCTTATATTTATTTTTTTCGTATATTATACCAGAGTAACTCTGGTTTATAAAGACTTACCTAATTCGGCCTGTGCCAGAGGTTTTTTGTATTTATATTGTTCATAATGGTATAATACTGGATTATGTCAGAGAAATTTTTTAAATACTTTGATGAGAGATACAGGGGAGATATGCTCCGGGGTTCATCAGCAGGCTATGGACCCATAGTTACTATATCGAGGCTTACTGGTTGTGATGCCGTAGCCGTTGCGAAAAAACTGGTAAAAGGTCTGAATAAAGAGGAAGGAACAACAAAATGGAGGTGGATTGATAAGGAAATACTCTTTAATACAGCGCGTGAACTGGATACAGGCGCGTATAATGTTGAAAGTTATATCAAACGACATCAATTATCAGGTTTTTCTGAGATGCTGATGGCAATATCAGGTAAACATATCAGTGATGCCAAGGTTAAAAAAACAATTAAGGAGGTAGTGCTGACATTATCCAGAGAAGGTCATGTGGTACTTGTGGGCAGGGGAGGAGTGGCCCTCACAGGTACTGTGAGAAGAGCCCTTCATGTTCGCCTTGTAGCACCTTTTTATTGGAGAGTTGAAAATATTATTAGAAAGAAAGAACTTGATATTGAGGCTGCTGAAGAATTCGTTGTCGATACAGATGAGAAAAGGCATAACTTGATAGTTAATTTCCTTGATAAGAAGCCCGTAAATCTTGAATACCTTTTCGACATAACGATTAACAGGAGTTCTTTTAACATTGACCAGGTTGCCCATATTATTTGTTTACTTTACCAGAAGAGAATAGAGGCTGTATCACAGGGTGATTATACAGGAAGAAAAGGACCCCTCAAAGATTCATATGAATAAAAAAAGAGGCCATCGGCCTCTTTTTTTTTGATCTAGTATTCGATTGGTTTAATACATACACTCGCAATATCCAGGATATGTTTTCTTACCCTGTCATCAAGGTTCTTTTTATAAGCATCCCAGTCAGTAATTTTTACCCTGGCCACACCCGAATCTATTGCAGCTTTGGCTACTGCTGTGGCGACACAGGAAATAAGCCTTAGATCCAGTGGTTTAGGTATTATATAATCTCTTCCGAATTCAAGCTTGTCAACATTATATGCTTTTGCTACTTCATCCGGCACCGGCTCTTTGGCCAATTCAGCCAGTGCGTATGAAGCTGCCATCTTCATTTCTTCATTTATATCACTTGCCATAACATCAAGAGCTCCACGGAAGATAAAGGGGAATCCGAGCAGGTTGTTTATCTGGTTTGGATAATCAGATCTGCCGGTGGCAAAAATAAGGTCATCCCTGGTCGACATAGCTAATTCGTAAGTTATTTCCGGGTTAGGATTAGCCATTGCGAAAACAATGGGATTCGGGGCCATACTAGCAAGCATTTCACTGGTCATCCTATCGGCTACTGAAAGACCCAGGAAAAGATCAGCACCAACACAAGCCTCAGCCAGCGATGATATGTTCCTGTCAGTAGCAAACCCGGCCTTGTACTTATTTATATCAGTTCTCTTTTTGGTAATAACCCCCTTGGAGTCGACCATTACAATATTTTCCTTCCTGATGCCCAGTGCGACATATAGTTTTGTGCATGATATGGCACCTGATCCGGCGCCACAAACAACCAACTTTACATCTTCAATCTTTTTTCCTGATATTTCAAGAGCATTAAGCAGGCCAGCACCTGTTATTATTGCTGTACCATGCTGATCGTCATGGAAAACAGGTATGTCAAGATTCTTTTTCAGCCTTTCTTCTATCTCAAAGCATTCAGGTGCTTTGATATCTTCAAGATTAATGCCCCCAAATGTTGGTGCGATCTTGGTACAAAATTCTACCATCTTATCAACATCTTTTTCATCCACCTCAATATCGAAAACGTCTACGTCGCCAAACACTTTGAATAACAATCCTTTACCCTCCATAACAGGCTTGCCGGCAAGAGCACCGATATCACCAAGGCCAAGGACAGCTGTTCCGTTTGAAATTACTGCGACCAGGTTCGCCCTGGCAGTATATTTATAAGCATCCGCAGGATTCTTCTCTATTTCTTTACAGGGGAAGGCTACTCCCGGTGTATAGGCCAGACTTAGGTCAAACTGGGTATTGAAAGGCTTGGTAGGTATGACTTCGACCTTTCCTTTGCGCCCTGTACTGTGATACTTAAGGGCATGTTCTTTTGTAATTTTTGGCATTGTTTGGATTTATTAGGTTATGAAATATGTGTATTTAATGATTTCATGATTTGATCCTGTCTCTTATTGTGAATATATATTATATCATCCTTGTATTTTTCTCCTGAATTTATGTTCCTGAGTTTATTGGCAACCAGAATATATGAACAGTATCCTTCTGCAATTAATAGATCGTTAATGAATTTATGGTTTGCCGGCTCAAGTTCAATTTGAATAATGGGTTTATCACGTTTGATAATTTCAATAAAACCTGGTATGACTTTGTTTTCGTAACCTTCTATATCACATTTAATATAATCAATCCTTTCAATATTACTGAATAATAATTCAGGTGTCTTTACTTCCACTTCCCGTGAGGTATTATTCCTGTCTTTTTCATTCTTAAGTATACGGGTCAAACCGTGTCTGTAAGGCTGGTTACCTGGTATACCCATTAATTCAACCGATTCTCTGTCACCAAGTGCGTAAGGTAGGACTATTACATTTGAATTTCGGTGAGTATTTTTCTTCAGTATCTCACAGTATAAGGGTACTGGTTCTACAGCCCATACAATGCCATCTTTCCCTGTCGATCTGGAAAAAATATTTGTATAATACCCGAGATTGGCGCCTATGTCAATGATCGTATCCCCTTTTTTTATAAGTTTTGAAACAAAATAATGCATTTTGAATTTCTTAAAGAATTTAAGGAGCCCTGAATTATACAGGATGAAAAAAGACATACTTATTATCCTGAAATACACCTTCTCGTGAAATATCAGAAATAATGCTCTTCTAATGAACTTCATCTTTAGCTAATAAGAAGGATTTAAATTCAGAATAATCATTATCCAGTTACTGAGACTAAATTACAATATTAAATAGATACTATGAAA
>DOZA01000290.1:0-1148 GCA_003518245.1 Bacteroidales bacterium
AGAAATTCAGTATATTCTTTTTCCTGCAGTACAATATCTCCCTCAGGTTCTATTTCTTCCTGTCCAGCAGGTTTCTCATCCTGAATAGCGCCCACACCGCTGTTGCACTGGTCTATAAGAGCATCAATACCCAGTTCTTTTATATCTTTCCTGCGGGCAGACTCCTTATAAATATCATAGGCATCTATTGCCTGTACAAAATCACCGGAAAACTGATATGCCTTACCCATGTAGTACCAGGCTTTATCAGGTACCTGCCTGAGGGCTGATGAGCCGTCTATTGCCTCCTTCAATATTATTTTTGCATTACCAGGATCCTTTTTCAGCTCTACCATACATACACCGGCCAGGTATTTATACAAAGGATCAGCACTGAAGTTTGCAGAGAGGGCTTTATAATGTTTCAGAGCTGTAATATAGTCCTCGTTATTAAAAGCATTCTCTGCTATGGCCTTGTCAGGAATAAAATCCAGTTCCTGTGCAGCTACACTTACGCAGGTGGTTATTATTACAATAACCAGCGCAGACAGGAAATTATAGTTGCCTTTTTTCAACTTTTTAAGCTCCATAATTGTTGTTAATAACAATTACATAATATGTTTCAATATACGATTCAAACTTCGTAAATTTACGTTTAATAAAAAAATAAATAAAAATTATGATTGAACTGAAGGAAGGCCAGAAGGCGCCTTTTTTTGAAGGAATTGATCAGTATGGGAATAAAATTACCCTTGATGACTATAAAGGCAAAAAGCTGGTTCTTTATTTTTATCCAAAAGATAATACATCCGGCTGTACTAATGAGGCTTGTAACCTGAGGGATAACTTTAATGAACTGACAATTAAAGGGTTTTCTGTTCTCGGTGTAAGTCCCGACTCAGAAAAATCACATAAGAATTTTGCCGGACAATATAATCTTCCCTTCCCTCTGATAGCTGACACAGAAAAAAAGATTTTAACTGATTATGGAGCATGGGGAGAGAAAAAAATGTATGATAAGTCTTTTATGGGTGTATTGAGGACAACCTGTATAATTAATGAGGAAGGCATAATAGATAAAGTAATTAAAAAGGTTGATACGAAGAACCACACAGAACAGATATACAAGCTTTACGAATAATAATACCAACCTACCTAAGTCAATAGTA
>DOZA01000290.1:1163-3730 GCA_003518245.1 Bacteroidales bacterium
GGTAAGGGGGCAATAATGAAACTTGGGGACCAGGCAGTTCAGGATGTCAGGGCTATCAGCTCAGGATCGATAGGCCTTGATATGGCCCTGGGCATAGGAGGATTACCCCGTGGCAGGGTAACCGAAATATACGGTCCTGAAGCTTCCGGTAAAACAACACTTGCTATACAGGTCATAGCCGAAGCGCAAAAAGCAGGAGGTGTAGCTGCTATTATTGATGCAGAACATGCATTCGACCGTTTCTATGCCGAAAAACTGGGTGTCGATATTGATAACCTGCTCATTTCACAACCCGATAATGGTGAACAGGCACTTGAAATTACCGATCACCTGATCCGCTCAGGAGCACTGGATATTGTCGTTATTGATTCTGTTGCAGCCCTGACACCCAAGGCAGAGATAGAGGGTGAGATGGGTGATTCAAAGATGGGACTACAGGCTCGATTGATGTCGCAGGCCCTGCGCAAGCTTACGGCAAATATCAGCAAAACACATACATGCTGTATCTTCATTAACCAGCTAAGGGAAAAAATTGGTGTAATGTTTGGTAATCCTGAAACAACAACAGGCGGAAATGCACTTAAATTTTATGCTTCAGTAAGACTCGACATACGCAGGATAAGCCAGATCAAAGAAGGAGAAGATGTAATAGGAAGCCGTACCAGGGTAAAAGTGGTCAAGAATAAAGTGGCTCCTCCATTCCGTAAAGCCGAATTTGATATTATGTATGGTGAGGGGATAAGCCGAACAGGTGAAATAATTGACATGGGTATTGAGCATAATATCCTGACCAAAAGCGGATCATGGTTCAGCTATGGTGATACAAAACTCGGCCAGGGGAGGGAAGCTGTTAAACAGATTATTCTTGACAACCCCGAACTGTTTGATGAACTGAGCCGGAAAATAAAGGAAGCACTTAATCCCAAAAAATAAAAAATGAACAGATATTTTTTGTTAACAGCATCTTTCCTGATGATGCTGATAAATTATTCCTGTCAGGAAATACAAAAAACTGAACAGGCAGATTTTGATCTTCAACTTACCCAACAGGAAAAAGAAAAAGGGATAATGAGCCCGGAGATATTGTGGAAATTCAGAAGAATGGGTAGTATTTGCCCCTCACCTGATGGTAGTACCATTCTTTTCACCCTTACCGATTATAACCTGAGTGATGAAGCAAGAAGAACAAATATTTTCTCAATATCCCCAGAGGGAGGTGAAGCGGTACAACTAACCGATGAAGGAGCTGGTTCACCATCATGGATAATGAAAGGTGAAAAGATAGCTTTTACCAGTAGTGGTGCTCTATGGACAATGAATCCTGATGGTTCGGGAAAAACAAAAGTTGCAAACCTTGAAGACTTTGAGTCGTATTCTGTGTCACCAGAGGATGATATGATTTATTTCACCCGGCGTGTTAAACTGGATCAAACACCCAATGAAAAACATGATATGCCTCTTGCTAATATGAGGATTATTGATGATCTTATGTTCAGGCACTGGAACTACTGGCATGATTATTCCTACAGCCATATCTTTATCGCATTTTTTGATGGAGTGTCTGTAACAGGGATAAAAGATATAATGGAAGAACAGAAATATGAATCACCTACAGCGCCATGGTTCGATGACAGTGAAATCAGCTGGAGCCCTGACGGTAAAAAGATTGCGTATACATGTAAGAAACTTACAGGTAAAGATGACGCGGTAAGCACGAATACGGATATCTATCTGCATGATATTGACAATGGCAGTACAATTAACCTCAGTGAAGAAAATAAGGGATTTGACCATTACCCTGTATTCTCACCTGACGGCTCTAAGCTGGCATGGCAAAGCCAGGAAGAAGATGGCTATGAGTCGGACCTGGAAAGGCTGTTCATATATGATTTTAATAACCAGTCTGTTTCATGGCCCAGCGAAGGATGGGATTATAATATCGAGAATATAGTATGGACATCTGAGTCAGACCTGATATATTTCTCCAGTCCTTATCTGGGTACAACACAGGTATTCAATATTGATCTGGCCTCGTGCGACATTAACCAGGTGAGCAAGGGAAAGTACAATTTCAGTCCTGTTGAAATATTCGAAGATAAAATCATTGCAGGCATACAATCAATGTCGATGCCTACAGAGATAGCTGTTATTGACCAGACAAATGGAGAGGCCAAAATCATCAGCTCGGTTAACAGCCATATATTCGACTATATTACCATGGGTGAAACCGAGGAAAGATATATCAAAACATCTGATGGCAAAGATTTACAGATGTGGATTATTTATCCTCCCGGCTTTGATCCCTCAAAAAAATACCCTGCATTATTATACTGCAAAGGTGGCCCCCAGGGCCCCCTGGGACAGAGCTGGTCGTACCGCTGGAATTACCAGATGATGGCAGCAAATGGTTATATAGTTGTTGCACCCAACAGACGTGGTAATTCAGGTTTCAGGTCAGCATGGAGAGAACAGATATCATCTGACTATGGTGGAAAGAATATGCAGGATTACCTTGATGCCATTGACTATATGGCTTCTGAACCATTCGTCGATGAAGACAGGCTCGG
>DOZA01000390.1 GCA_003518245.1 Bacteroidales bacterium
GTAATTAGCTTTTTTACATCGTCAGGATCAACAAAACCTTCACGGTCCACCGGGACATATTTAATGACAAAATCAAAATCTTGCAAACTCTCTGCGGCTTTTAACACTGCTTCATGCTCTACCTGCGTTGTTATAATTTCGTTTCCTTTGTCCTTATTTGCAAATACAACGCCCTTTAGCGCTGTATTATCTGATTCTGTGCCCCCGGATGTAAAAACGATTTCTTCAGGCAGTGCATTGATAAGAGCAGCAACATTTTTGCGCGCCTCTTCTACCGCTTCGTCCACTTTCTTGCTAATTGAAGAGGTCCACCGTGTTGCAGGATTTGCAAATAACTCTGTAAAATATGGTTTCATTTTTTCAAATACCCTTTTATCAACCGGGGTAGTTGCCGCATGATCCAAATAAATGATCCTACTCATAACATCCTCCTAAATTACACTAATATTAATTTAATTATATCATAACTATAAAAATAATATTTTCAAGAAATATGCACAAGAAAAGAGAACATCTCCCAATGTTCTCTTTTCCCTAAATTCACTCCTGCAATCGAATTAATAAAATATTCTACTCACCAATGATCATTTCAATCCATTTTTCCAGCCATATTTGGCTTTTATTTGCGATATCCTCCGGCGGTAGAGTAATATACTTATCTGCATTTGCTGCATAGTCATAGCATTCCGGGAGTTGTATTGACGTATCAATAGGAAATGCCCATTGATATAATGGAAGGTTTTCTTGAAATTCCCTGCTAAGCATAAACTCTATGTACTGCTGGGCAAGTTCTTGATGTTCGCTGCCTTTTACTATTCCTGCAAATTCTAATTGCAGCCAACCACCTTCTTCTGGAATCACTGCCTTGTATCGTGTCACTTCGTCTTCATAATAGAAATATGCAGGATCAACATCGTAACTCAGCACCATTGGAGTTTCTTTATTTTGAACAAAGGCAGTATCAAAAGCAGAAGTCCAATCAGGATATATATGAAAAATAGTTGGTTCCAGTTTTTCCCAATAATCTAAATAGTGGTCCTCTCCATAGACTGCTATAGTCCAGAGCAAAAACCCCATGCCAGGAGATGAGGAACGAGGATCCTCTAAAATTAGTTTCCCTTTGTACTCCGGCTTGAGCAAATCTTCGAAACTTCTCGGAGGATTTTTTATCACCTCCGAATCATAAATAATTGCAAGTGAATTCGGACCATCAAAAGGAGTGACTCTCCAATTTTTACCAATTCTGTATTCTTTCGGTATCACTTTATAGTTCGCAGGACAGTATGAAACAAAAATTTCCTCCTCTAGTGCCTTTGCCAAATTATTCATATTTAAACCAACAAATAAATCGGTCTGAGGGTTATTCTTTTCCAGAATTAACCTGTTCAATGTTGCCCCAACACCACCAAAAGTTCTATATTCTATTTTGCAATTATATTTTTCTTCAAATAATTTATTCGTTGCGTTGGGTAATCCATATGAAACAAAACTATCGTAAGAATAAATGGTGAGTGTCTCCACTGCACTTTCCTTCTGTTTGCATCCGGCTAATCCAACTGAAAGCAATAAAATAACAAGAAATAAAACAATTATTCTCTTCATGAATTATGCCTCCTTTCTAAACTTCTTTACTTTTTCTTTTATTGTAATCCCACCCTTTTTATCATCAATTTTAATAACCGTAATAACTCGTCCTGATCCTTGTTCTTTTGCAATTATGTGAGCCCGTTTAATCACATCAAGTAATTGTTCTAAATCGCCTTCAACTGTTGTACTATTTGCTTCCACCTCATATTTCAAACCCGAATCAATCACTACCTGTATTGCTTTTTCGACAATCTCGTTTACCTGCTCTTCGGGCACAACAGGTAATACGCTAAACTCGGCAATTGCCATCTAATCACCTCCTTCTAAATCAAATCTTACTACGTCGCCAGGTTTTATTCCTTTTACATTCCTCAAAAATTCTCGTACAAGGATACGATTATTCTGCATCTTAACATACATTTCAACTCCACTGTCTAAATACACAATTCCTTGAACAGTTCCTTCAAACTTTCCACTGTGGTTCATAACAATCTCTTCCGGCCGTATATATTTTATTTCACCGTTAATTACTAACCGATTTATTTTGCCAATAAACTCCCTTGCAAATACTGTTTTCGGATGCTCATACAAATTCACGGGCGTGTCAATCTGATCAATTTTGCCATTATCCATTAATACAATTCGCTCGGAAAGATACATAGCTTCTGCCTGATCATGAGTCACATATATAATAGTGGTGTTAAATCTTTGATGGAACTCTTTTAATTCTTCCATCAATCTTTCTCTAATCTTTGCATCCAACGATGAAAGAGGTTCATCCATAAGAAGCACATCAGGTTTAACTACCATTGCTCGAGCAACAGCAACGCGCTGCTTCTCTCCGCCAGATATCATATCAGGATATTTATTCAATATGTGCGTGATACCGAATTGCTCTGCTATATTAAATATTGTTTCTTTTATTTTTTTGCTCTCAAAATGCTTTATTTTTAGTCCAAAGGCGATATTGGAATATACAGAAAGGTAAGGGAACAGCGCATAATCCTGAAAAACCACTCCTATATTTCTGTTGCTGGCCGGTAAAAAAGAAATATCGATCCCGTCCTTCAAAATCCTGCCCTCGTCTTGGCGGATGAAACCTGCGACAATATGCAGAACTGTAGTTTTCCCGGAACCTGATGGGCCTAAAATAGATATAAACTCTCCATTCGCCACGTCAAAATCTACACTCAAAGAAAATCCAGGGTATCTCTTTTTAATCCCAATTAAATCAATTTTTTTCATATTATCGGTACCTCTTTTTTTAGTTTATCAATGAGAATAAATGCAACTAAGCTGGCAAGTACAAGCAAAGCACCCATAGCTGACGCTATTCCAAAGTGCCTTCCCGAAAGAAATCTGAAAAGTGCGATAGGCATTGTCGTAAAGAATGGCTTATACAGCATATATGCGGCACCAAATTCTCCCATCGAAATTGCAAAAGAAAATACTGCAGCAGCAATCAAAGCAGGGCGAATCAAATTCAGATCCACCGAGAAGAATGCTTTCAATCTACTCATGCCCAGGCTTTCAGCAACAAATACATATGAAACAGATGTTGTTTCTATCATGGGAAGAAGAGCGCGTACTGTAAATGGCAAAGCAATAAGAGTATGAGCTATTGGGATAATTATCCAGCTATTAAGTAAAGCAGGGTGCCCTTGAAAAGAAATGATGTAAGATAGGGCAATTGTAATAGGTGAAATTGCAAGAGGCAGCATAAATAAAGCAAGAAGAATGTTTTTGCCAATAAATCTGCCTCGTAACCCATATGCAATAAGTAAAGCAAATATAATTGAAAAAATTACTGTTATGCCCGCAAATATAAGACTATTTCCTATTACATGGATAGGAAGAACTCCAGTAATATAATTATATTTGCTGCTCATAAGCCCTGCAAAATTCGATAAAGTAAATGCACCGGTTAAGGGATTGCGGAAAGCCGAAATAAATATCACGGTGATTGGCGCAATGATGAGTGTCACAACAAAAATAAGATAAGCCAGGGACAATGATAAAGTTGTTTTATTTTTAACAATATTCTTCTTTTTAGCTATTCCTCTTTTTAAAGTGCCTTTTTTTATTAAGTTGCCACTCCAAAGATACACATACATAAACAACAAAGAAAATATTCCCTGAAACAAAGCAAGTGCACTGCCCATCTTAAAATCAGAAAACATATTATAGTACGTATATATCGACACTTCGATCGTTGCAAAGCGGGCTCCACCTATGGTGAGAATGATGACAAAACTCAAAAAACAAAACACAAAAACAAGAGAAAAACTTGCGATAATTGCAGGAAGAAGTAAAGGAATAATAACTTTAATAAAAACAACAAGTCGGGAAGCACCCATACTTTCTGCAGCAAATTTATATTCTTCGGATATTCCCTCCCAGTCAGCTCCAATAATTCGCACTACAATAGGAAAATTATAAAAAACATGCACCAATATAATTCCTGTAAATGAATACAAAAGCGAAATTGGATGGCTTAAATGAAACACTCTCATTAATATTTGATTAACAAATCCGTTAGTACCAAATAAAACAATAAAACCAAGAGCAACAAGAACGGAAGGAAGCACGAAAGGAACAGTCGTAAGAGAAATGAGAAACCCTTTACCTTTAAAATCATAATGAGAGATAATATATGCGCCAGGAAAACCTATAATCAATGTAAAAAGTGCGCTAATAAAAGCTTCTTTGAACGTAAAAGTTAACACTTTTAGCGTATAAGGTCTTGTAAATATTGTGTAAAAATTATCGAACGTAAACTTATTTGATTCTGAGAAAAATGCCGTCTTTGTAATGTTAAAAAGAGGCAAGTAAAGAAATATGGTGAGAAAAATGATAGGTATACAGAATTTTAATATTCTACTTAATTTAACTCTCTTAAAACTTTTTCCATGTAATGCGCTCTTCATAATACTTCCCTCCGGTAGGATTACCTACATCAGGTTCAATGGGTTGAAGTCAAAACTTCTCTCAGCCTACTCAACAATCTTTTCGGCACCCCAAACTATTCTTTTAAATTTTAACAGATTTTAAAGATTTTTCAATGTAATTATTTATTTAATCGTTTGTCTTTCTTATAAAATGCATATGCGTTATGATTGTGGATGCTTTCAAAATTTACTGCTTCCACAGAATAAAATATAATACGCCGGTCTTGCTCTAATTCAATTGAAATATTTCTCACCAAATCCTCTACAAATCGTGGATGGGCATACGCAGTTTCTGTAATATATTTTTCATCTTCTCTTTTCAGGAGCGAATAAACCGGGGCACTTGCTGACTGCTCGGATATTTCAACAACCTCTTCAATCCAAACCAGCTTATTCATCCTGATTTGCACTTTTGCTACACCTCTCTGGTTATGCGCGCCGACATCACTAATCTCCTTAGAACAGGGACACAAATTGTGCACAGGAGTGTTTACTTCTAACATAAAGTCAAATTTTTCTTCCTTAGACGCAATAAACGCGCATTCATAATTCATAAAGCTCTTAATTTTTGAAATCGGTGCTTTTTTGAAAATAAAGTATGGAAATCTTACCTCAATATGCGCTGCATTAGCATTCAGTTTAATTTTCATATCATCCAGGATTTGTTCAAGAGTATGTATGCTCATATTGTTTTGATGCTCATCCAATACTTCTATAAACCTGCTCATATGTGTCCCCCTGAATTCTTTGGGAAGGTTCACATACATATTGATTCTTGCGACAGTATGCTGATGCTTATTTTCTTTGTCTAAAATCTGTATCGGATAAAGAATACTGTTGAC
>DOZA01000279.1:0-2528 GCA_003518245.1 Bacteroidales bacterium
GATAAACATGGCTTCATCATCCCCCTTTTCGGAAAGTTTCAGCTGGTCCTGAAAACGCTCCAGCTGGTCTATGGGGTCGTTAAGCTCTGAATAGGCATTACACATCTCCTTGCCATTGATGATAAGCTCAAAACGCTCGGTCAGCTCCTGATTATCACGGTGCTTTTTCACCAGTGGCGACATCTCTATGGGGTAATCAATAACAAAGGTGGGCTGTATAAGCTCAGGCTCACACTTTGCACCAAAGATCTCATCAATAAGCTTACCCTTGCCCATGCTGGGGCTATGTTCAATATCCAGCTTATCACATACACCACGTATATCTTCTTCATTCATTCCGGAAATATCATAACCGGTATACTCTTTTATGATATCAAGCATTGTAATCCTGCGATAAGGTCTTTTGAATTCAATCTCCCTCTCACCATAAGGAATAAGTGTTTTTCCATGAAGATCAATGGCTGCCTTCTCAAACATCTCCTCCACAAACTCCATCATCCAGTTATAGTCCTTGTAGGCGACATAAATCTCCATTATTGTAAACTCCGGATTATGAGTACGATCCATACCTTCATTTCTAAAGTCTTTGGAGAACTCATAAACTCCTTCGTAGCCACCCACAATAAGCCTCTTGAGATAGAGTTCATCGGCTATTCGGAGATAGAGGTCCATATCAAGTGTATTATGATGGGTAATAAAGGGCCTGGCAGCAGCACCACCCGGTATGGGTTGTAAGATAGGTGTTTCAACCTCCAGGTAGCCCCGTGAATTAAAAAGCTCCCTCATCGACTGGATGAGCATGGTGCGCTTCCTGAATGTTTCCTTAACCTGTGGGTTGACTATAAGGTCCAGGTATCGCTGCCGGTATCGCATCTCGGGATCAGTGAAAGCATCATAAACCTTGCCTTCCTTCTCTTTTACAATGGGAAGGGGGCGTATCGATTTACTCAGTATAGTAAGCTCCTTAACATGAACAGTTATCTCACCCATCTGTGTACGGAAAACAAAGCCTTTAACACCAATAAAGTCGCCGATATCAAGATAGCGTTTAAAAACTATATTATACATATCCTTGTTTTCACCTGGGCAAATATCATCACGGGTGATATATAGCTGTATCCTTCCCGCTGAGTCCTGTATCTCTGCAAAGGAGGCCTTACCCATAATACGCCTGCTCATTACCCTGCCTGCCATTACCACATCCTGGTAATTCTTTTTCTCGTCATCAAAATTTGCAAGCACCTCGTCTGACATTATATTTGCCTTGTATTCTTCGGCGGGATAAGGGTCGATCCCCATTTTTCTTATAGCCTTAAGAGATTCTCTCCTTATCTGTTCCTGTTCGCTAAGTTGCATTTTGCTGTTTATTAGTATAAAGTGCAAAAATACGGAAAAAATTAGGTTGATAAAGTTGATAGTGTTTATAAAGTTTATAAAGATTGTTGAGGAGCTGAGTGGTTTAGGGATTTAAGAAAGTTTAAGCTTAATGAAGCCAGGCAATGAAAAAACACTATATTGCTGGACAGGATAAATAAAACTTAACTCTGATTATATGAAGGTTTTTACAACCAGATCGAAAAGCCAAGTACTTTTTTTAGTACTTGGCTTTATTCTTTGCAATATATCTTATTCCCAGGTATCAGGATTTAATGTCGATACACTCAAGAATAGGAGAGTTGTTGTGATTAAATATGACGGGGCAAGCTTTACAGGTGTACTGCTGTCAATGGATGAAAGAGAAATACTTATAGATGAGGAGAGCCGTGGAAGAATGTACATACCATTACATGTAATCAGGGATATAAGAGAGATCGATACTAACCGGGAAACAGGTTACAGCATGTTCTCAACAAGGTACTTTCTTACTACTAACGGACTGGGGATGACAAAGGGTGATAAGTATGCCTTACTCAACTATTACGGCCTTGAAGCACAATTCGCTGTTGCAGATGATTTTACCCTTGGTGTAATGACAACCTGGGCGGCAATACCGCTAATAGGTTCCGCCAAGTATTCCATACATTTTAATGATAATTTCCATATGAGCCTGGGAACCCTTGTAGGCACACTGTCATGGATAAAGCTTGATGCAGCAGGCATCCTGGGATACGGAGCATTTACCATAGGCAATTATGAAAATAATTTTACATTATCTGCCGGGTATGCAGGTGTTCCCTTTGACGGTGAGGGGGATCAGCTCCTTTACTCTTTCTGGCATGCCTTTTCAGGCTGGGGACTAATCTCCACTTTGTAGGTGATTCTTTTATATACATGGGCGAATATCCGTTTACAGTCATTGTTCCGGGACTTAGATTTCAGCGACCTTCAAGGAGAAGCTCAATACAGGTTGGGATAGGGGG
Source organism: Bacteroidales bacterium (assembly GCA_003518245.1). GTDB lineage: Bacteria > Bacteroidota > Bacteroidia > Bacteroidales > VadinHA17 > UBA9300. The sequence continues at coordinate 2,361 of DOZA01000279.1, forward strand.
AATTATTGCTGATGGAGAGGCGATACCCGTACCTGTTCCACTTTTCTCATGGTTTTTTGACCTGCAATAAATTTTAATTAGATTATTGGAACCTGGTAACCTGCGTTTGCAGAGCATGCCAAGGTGACGAGCTCGACTAAACCACGTGGCACGGATCTGGCTTTGCCC
>DOZA01000279.1:2539-4167 GCA_003518245.1 Bacteroidales bacterium
GAAGGTGGAATATCCGCGCCAGCGAAGGTGGGATATCCGCGCCAGCAAGATTACTAAGTAATTAGTAAATCTACGTAAAAAATAGTTGGTTTACTAAATAATTAGTTGTATATTTGTAACAAAAGCAGAATCATGAGTCAGAGACTTACAAAGGCTGAAGAAGAGATAATGCTGATACTCTGGAAGTTAAAGGAGGCTATTGTCAGGGATGTAATTAATAACCTGGATGATCCAGAGACTCCTTATACTACGGTCTCAACTGTTATAAGGATACTTGAGAAAAAGGGTTTTGTTCATCACAGGGCTGTTGGGACAACATATTTATATTATCCGACTCTTTCAAAGAGAGAATACCTCAGAGCTTACCTGAAAGGTATTGCAAAAAGTTATTTTGACGGGTCATCCTCCAACCTGGTAACTTTTTTTGCAAAGGAATCTGACATAGGTATAAGTGAACTTAAAACACTTATAGAGGAAGTGGAGACTGAACTAAAAAAGGAAGATAAGCATGGCAAGTGAAATATTTATATATCTGTTAAAGGTGTCACTGGGGCTTACCATTATATGCCTGTCATATTTATTGCTAAGGAATGATTATAATCTTAGGATAAAGCGTTTCTACCTTTTGTCAGGGCTTATGGCAAGCTGGATATTCCCATTTCTGAGGTTTCCTCAAGTAATAAGTATGGAGAGGATAAGTTACAGTCCTGTACAACATGCTTCGGTAACGGTCGGGAATGCTGAACTGGCAGGCACCACGGTGCCTTCTGCCACAGGTTTCGACTGGTTGATGGTTGTGCTTATTATCTACTCTGCTGGTGTATTGTTTATACTGTTTCGCAATCTTGTTATTATAAGGTTGTGGAGAAACAGGGGGACCAGAAAAAAAGGTGAAGGAAGTAAAATTATATTTACTGACAGGGATGAGGCCTTTACTCTATTTTCCCGGATATTCCTGCCTGATAAGTACAGGAATGATCCTCATATTGAGCCCATCATATTGCATGAAAAGGCTCATATCAGGCAGTTACATTTTATTGATCTTATTATAGTTGAACTGACAGTGCTGTTAACATGGTTCAATCCTTTTACATGGCTTATCTCCAGGATGGTTAAAGAGAATCATGAGCATCTTGCCGACAGGGAAGTGCTGGCAGGGGGTATTAACCCGGCTCATTACAGGGCCCAGCTACTGAATTTCTCCCTCGGGACGAATTACTTCAGGCTGGGACACCAGTTTAATCATTCATTAACTAAAACAAGATTTAAAATGATGAAAAAGACAAAAGTAAAAAAGACAGGTATCCTTAAATATATTTTAATTATACCTGTTATAGTTACTGCACTGGGTGCACTGACAGGTTCAGAAGTGCAGGAATGGGATGGCTTTGTTAAGGGGAAGGTGGTTCTTTCCGATACGGGTGATACTGCTGAAGGAGCAGCAATCATAATAAAAGGGACAACAACAGGTACCATCACCGACGATAATGGCCGTTTTGAAATAGAATGCGAAAAGGATGATATGCTTGTTTTCTCCTTTGTTGGTTATGAAACGCGGGAGCTGAAGGCCTCCTGGATCACAGAGGAGCCTGTCATGCTTGACTTCAAAAGTTATGAGATAGACCTGG
>DOZA01000116.1 GCA_003518245.1 Bacteroidales bacterium
ATATTCAATATATAATTTGTTTATATATAAAAGTAGATATCGAGTATATCGGCAAACGTGTCCGGAAGTACTATTCTCTTACTGAGGTGGGCAGATCATGGGCAGAAAGGAAAGTTGATGAGTTTTTTGATTTTGTTAACACATTAACCTACGTTCTTAAACCAAATCCTGCCTGATGATAAATGACATAACTGACGATAATGTTGACCGGATAAGGAAAGATATTATCAACCGGGGCTTAACATACGAACCTTTGGTTGATGATATCCTTGAACACCTGTGCTGTATGGTGGAAGAAAAGATGGAGTGTGGTGATCCTTTTGAGAAATCTTATAATGATGCTCTTGGCTCAATCAATGAATCGGGTGCTTTCCTGAAAGAAGTCAGGAATATTGACAGGGAAGATGCAGGAAGGGATGTAATATATTATAGCGGATGGGGCAGAGACTTTATAGCCTCAGCAAGGGATTACAAACAAAAACTAATGGATATTATTGAAGATCCCGTTGTGGAGAACCAGGTGCAGGATCATCTTGAATTTACAGGTAATGTCTGGTTTATGGAATTCGGTCCCAGCCAGGTTTTGTCAGATCCTGTAATAAAAATATGGTACAAGCATACCGATGTTCTGAAAGGGATTAAACTTGCCGAATATGTAGCGATTAATTACCTGCTTAAGGAATAAAGTTTAGGAGTTGAGGAGTTGAGGAGTTTAGAGGTTTGTTGAGTTGTTAAGTCGTTAAACTGTTGAATCGGGTATAATTCATAGGCTCTGAGTATAGGAGTTATTCGGAAGGAAGATACCATTTTAAATGTTTGACTCAACTCAATAGCTCAGCATTCCATGAGCCTTAATGCGTCCACCGTAACGCCGGTCATACGGGGCTGAGGTGGAGCCTCAGCCTTCCCCGTCCTCCGTAGTCCCGGGTCCTCGGGACGAAGGAGGAAGCCTAATATATTTTTACTATCTTAATGTTTTCAAAAATCCTGAAAAAATGAAAACCATTAAGATTATTCTTTATTCCCTGCTATCTCTGCTGGTGATATTAATTATTGCAGGCTTGATTTTTGTAAACAGCATAAGTATAGGTTCCAGACCTGTGTATGAAGGAGAGCTTGAAATGTCAAGGCTGGAAGCTGATGTTGAGGTAATACGAGACGAACGCGGAATGCCCCATATATATGCAGAAAATGAGCCTGACCTTTATACTGCCGTGGGATATATTATGGCACAGGAAAGATTATGGCAGATGGATCTGATACGCAGGGCAACAACTGGTGAACTTTCAGAAATATTCGGAGAGGATTATATACAGACCGATCTTTTTCTTCGATCGCTGAGAATGACGGAAAAATCAAAGATGGTAATAAGCAAAACAGATCCAGAAATACTTGAATCTATGAAATGTTTTGTGAATGGAGTAAACCATTATATCAGTCAGGCAGGAAAAAAATTACCGCCTGAATTCAGGATACTTGGATACAGACCCGACCCATGGACTATTGAAAACACTGCAAACATAATTGGTTATATGGGATGGGACCTGGCTAGCGGGAATCTTTCAAACGATGTGTTCATGTATAAACTTATTAAACATATAGGGCTCGAAGCTGCCATTAATATGATCCCTTATTATAATTACACGGGTGATCCTGTTTATCCCGGATTTGAATTAACTGATGATCAACTGGCTGCTGTAAGTGGATTTGCCCTGGCTGTAGATAAGATTAAAGAGCTGGGTATAAGTCCTTTCTGCGGGAGCAATAACTGGGCTGTTAGTGGAGAAAAGACCGAAACAGGCAGCCCGGTACTTTCAAATGATATGCACCTTGGCTTATCCAGCCCCGGGATATGGATACAGATGCACCAGGTAGTACCCGGCAAACTCAATGTGACAGGTGTAATAGTCCCGGGCGAACCATTCATTGTAGCCGGTCATAATGAGAATATAGCCTGGGGGATGACTAACCTGATGGTGGATGATGTTGACCTTTACCTGGAAAAGATAAATGATGATAAGACGAAATATATGCTTGATGGTGAATGGCAGGATATAAAGACAGTTAAGGAGATTATTGAAGTAAAGAAAGAAAATAGTGTGGAGATGGAATTGAAATATACTCATCATGGTCCTGTAATATCTGCGTTCAGGGATATTAATGATGCTGATATTAGCATGAGGTGGTCAGGAAATGATATGAGCAATGAAGGAGCTGCGGTTTACCTCTTGAACAGGGCAAAGAACTGGGATGATTTTAAGTTGGCCCTATCTAATTTCAATTCAATAAGCCAGAATTTCGTTTATGCTGATATTATAGGTAATATAGGTATGCAGACGGGAGGAGGGGTGCCACTTAGGGAAGGACATGGTGCATTTATTCAACCAGGCGATAACAGTAAATATGACTGGGAAGGATATGTGCCTCATGATAAACTGCCTTACAGCTTTAATCCCGAAAACGGATTCGTCTCATCAGCAAATAATAAAACAGTATTCCCTGATAAATATCCATACTATATAGGCACATATTTTTCAATGCCGTACAGGATAAACAGGATAAGAGAGATGCTTAATGAGCAGGAAAGTTATTCAATTGATGATTTTAAACGTATGATTACTGACAGGCATTCGGACTATGCAAAGAAACTTACCGGCCTGTTGCTCGAAGTATTGCATAAAACAGATGATTTGAACGACCTGGAAAGAAAAATATACGATAACCTGTCAGTCTGGGATTTTGATATGTCACCTGATCTTTTTACCCCTACATTTTTCGAATTCTTCCGGGATACCCTGGCTGAAATGTTACTTGAAGATGATATGGGAGAAATATATAATATATTCAGTGGTAAAATACGCGATTACTACCTGCTGATGATTATTACAGGAGAGCATCAACTGTATATAGATGATAAAAATACAGAAGAGGTGGAGACACTTGAGGATATACTGCTTTCTTCCTTCCGGCGGACAGCTGTCAGACTTAAAGATAAATATACCATTGATACATCAAAGTGGCTGTGGGGTGATCTTCATTGTTTTACAGCCCAACACCCACTTGGAACGGTTGGTATTCTTGACAAGTTTTTCGGATTAAATGTCGGGTCTTTTAGGGTGGGGGGCAGTAACCATACAGTTTCTACATATTCTTACGGCGCTAATTTTGAAATAGACCATGGCGCTTCTGAAAGACATGTATATAATACGGCTGCATGGGATGAATCTTATACTGTTATACCTACCGGAATATCGGGTGTGCCCTCTTCTGAATTCTATTGTTCACAGACTGAAACGTATTGTAATGATGGATTTTACAGGGACCATTTCAGCAGGGAAGCAGTTGAAGAAGCAGCATTGTATAATTTTATTCTTAAGCCAGCTGAGAGCAAGTAAATATTGAATCGTTAAACATAAAAAACACTTTCTAACCAAAAACTATTATTGATAGCTATGTTAACTGAACACTGGACCTTGAAAGGCAAACTGGCACTTGTAACAGGAGGAACTAAAGGAATAGGTAAAGGCATTGTTGATGAACTGATTGCTCATGGAGCAAAAGTAATATGTACTTCCAGGGAGAAACCAGGGGCTGTAAATAACGATGAAAATATTATTTATATACGTTCAGACGCTTCCAAAGACACAGATAGGCAAAAGCTTGTGAAATATATCAAAGAAGAATTTGGTAAGCTGGATATACTGATAAACAATGTAGGGACCAACATAAGGAAGAATACTGATGAATATACAGATGAAGAACTGGATTTTCTTTTACGTACCAATATTATATCAGCTTTCAGTCTTGCACGGGATCTTTATCCCATACTTAAAAAATCGGCTTATCCTTCTGTTCTGAATATCACTTCTGTTGCAGGCCTAAAGCATGTTCGTACCGGATCGATATATGGCATGACCAAGGCAGCCCTGAACCAGCTAACCCGTAACCTGGCCGGTGAATGGGGCCCTGATGGTATAAGGGTCAATGCCATAGCACCATGGTATATTAATACCCCGCTTGCACAACAGGTACTCAAGAACGATGATTACCGCAGTGAGGTTCTATCCCGAACCCCACTGGGCAGGATAGGGGAAATAGAAGAAGTGGCATCAGTGGCAGCTTTCCTCTCTATGCCGGCCGCTTCATATATCACCGGCCAAGTGATAGCCGTCGATGGAGGGTTTACGATTAAAGGATTTTAATAAAGACAAAAGACAAAAGACAAAAGATCAAAGTAGAGACGCCAGGCATGGCGTCTAAAGATACTACGGCGGATAGAGGGAGACCAACACCAACCAGTAACTGGAACCCAGTGACCCAGCACCGAGTCCCACCCTCCGTAGCTGGGCGTGGGTCAGAGACCCACACCAGCGAAGGTGGGTATCCAGTACCTTTCTTAAACCTCATAGGTCGAGGAAGCTGTATCCCCTCCTTCGCCGGTCCAGTTAGTATGAAAGAATTCACCTCTTGGTTTGTCGACCCTTTCATATGTATGTGCACCAAAATAATCCCTCTGTGCCTGTATGAGGTTGGCAGAAAGGCTATTGCTTCTAAGTCCGTCAAAATATGACAGTGCCGATGATATTGCCGGAACAGGGATACCATTCACAACAGATAATGCGATAACCCTTCGCCATCCTTCTTCTGCTTTTTTTACCTTTTCCTGGAAGAAGTTATCAAGTAGAAGGTTTTCCAGTTCAGGATTCTTGTCATATGCTGCTTTAATATTATCCAGGAAAATTGAACGAATAATGCATCCGGCTCTCCACAGCATTGCTATATCTCCATATTTAAGATCCCATTTATATTCTTTATCTGCTTCCCTCAAAAGATCAAATCCCTGTGTATACGAGATTATTTTCGAAGCATAGACAGCATTTTCAAGATCATGCAGGAACCGTCCCGGGTCGGCAGGTGTTCTTGCTTCAGTCCCTTTTATTTTTTCTGATGCTTTTATGCGAAGCTCTTTTTGAGCTGACAAACAACGAGCAAATACAGACTCAGAAATCAGGGTAAGGGGAGCACCATGCTCAAGTGCACTTATACCTGTCCATTTTCCTGTACCTTTCTGTCCGGCACTGTCAAGTATTTTTTCCAGCAGTGGACTCCCATTTTCATCTTCTTTAGCCATTATATCAGCAGTAATCTCAACCAGGTAGCTGTTGAGATCTCCCTTGTTCCACTGTGAAAATACCTTTTGCATATCTTCATGTTTCATAAACAGGAGGTTCTTCATAAGGTAATATGCTTCGGCAAGTATTTGCATATCACCATATTCGATACCATTATGGACCATTTTTACAAAATGTCCTGCCCCGTTACTGCCGAGCCATTCGGCACAGGGAGTACCGTCGGCGGCTGTGGCTGCAACAGACCTGAAGATATCTTTCACTTCCGGCCATGCTGCCGGACTGCCGCCTGGCATGACAGATGGTCCATGGAGTGCACCTTGCTCACCACCACTTATCCCTGTGCCAATATATGAAAGACCCTTGCTCTCAATATATGAAGTACGTCTTATTGTATCCTTATAATAGGAGTTGCCGCCATCAATTATTATATCCCCTTCATCCAATAAGGGTATTATTCTTTCGATATAATCATCCACGGCTTGCCCTGCTTTAACCAGCAGCATTACCTTGCGTGGCTTTTCCAGGCTATTTACCAGTTCTTCCAGGGAGTGCGTCCCGGTAATATTTTTACCTTTTGCCCTGCCCCCTGTAAAAGCATCAACCTTTTCAGTGGTCCTGTTGTATACCGATACCCTGAGTCCTTTGCTTTCTATGTTTAGTACAAGGTTCTCTCCCATTACTGCCAGGCCTATGAGGCCGATATGTGATTTTGTCATTTGTTTGGGTGTTTAGGTGTTTAGTACTGCATCTTTTGATACACTCCCAAATTGAAGTGTAGTTATCTGAATCCCAGGGTTCTTAATTTGTTTAATACTGTCTTATTATATCCTTTAACCTTATATGCATGAAATTCCCTTCTATTTGGATAATCCCCTCTGAGCTTTTCAAACTGATCAGGGTTATTTTTCAATAGATTACTGTCCCGCTCAATATTGTATGTTTGCATTACTGCCTTTGCTAAAACCTCAAGGTCACTACCTTCAGAACGGCTAAGGTCAATTATTGGGTTGTCCGGCTCCATCAGTTGTAGGGGCTTCCAGTCTTTGAGTGGAAGGTCAAAATATTCTGCCAGTTGCCTTACTACCATCATGCTGCACGTGGATTTTCCATCAGCAGAATAACCTGCAATATGAGATGTTCCTATCTCGGCAGCATTCAGGAGATCAATATTTATATCAGGCTCATCTTTCCACACATCAATTACAACCGCCCTTATTTTACCGGCCTGTAATTGCTTTAGCAGGGCTTTTTCATCCATCACCGGCCCCCTGGCTGTATTTATAAAGAAAGAATTTTCCTGCATCTTCAGGAAGAAATTATTATCAGCCATATGGTATGTCTTATCTGTCCCTTTAAAAGTAAGAGGTACATGCATGCTGACTATATCCGAAGCTTCCAGTAGTTCATCCAGGGGGACAAATTCAGTGCTTCCTTCAGCACGCTGCCTGGGAGGGTCGTTGCGCAGCACCTTGAAACCAATTATCTCTGCAATTGCAGCAACTTTCCTTCCTACATTACCCACACCTATAATACCTATTGTTGTTTTGCAAGGTTCAATATTATTTTTAAGTGAAAGATGCAACAATGCAGAACAGAGGTATTGCATTACAGAGCCCGAGTTACAGCCCGGTGCACTGGCTATGAAGATCCCGTTTTTCAGACACCAGTCGAGGTCAATATGATCGGTGCCTATAGAAGCGGTACCTATGAATTTAACAGGGGACCCTTTAAGGAGATCAGCATCGCAATGAGTTCTGGTCCTTATGATCATGGCATCGGCATCACGGATAATCTTATTGCTGATCATGTCTCCATGTACATATTCAACTGTTGCCCAGGACTCCAGTAGTCCTTTCAGCAGGGGTATCTTGTTGTCAATTATAATTTTCAATGTTTAGGTGTTTAGTTGCCATAATCCCAGACCTGGGTTTGATATATAATATATCTCTTCCCCATCAGCAAGGGTATTATAACCATTTTTTAATTTTTTAATATCATATTTTTGCAGGGCATCCTCAATATTTAAAAAATCAAACCTGGCTTTCCTGATATCATCTTCAATATTTTTGTGCGTACAATAAGTTACACTGAACCTTCCATCGGGTGAGCTATGAATAATGTGAGCTGCTACTCCCAGGTTATCCTGCAGGTCTTTATTTCTATTAACCAGTTCCAGTATCTCACTTGAAGACCTGTAACCATATTTTTTTATCAGCCTGTCTATCTCAGGGTCTTCACCAAACTTCTGGACACCTGGAGCAATAATTATCAATTCACCTTTGTCTTTTAATGCCATTCTTGTCCGGTAAATAGCTTTATTACCCAGCCAGGTACTACGATATTCAGTTGGGTTGAGATAAACGACAATTTTCTCAGGTGGTCTCTCCAATGTAGTGATATTAATCCTGGCAGAGAGCTCGGAAGCTTTAAGAAAGCACTCAATATCAGAACCTATATACAGGCCTTTAATCGAAGGATTCCTATCTGCTCCGGCACCTATAACAGTAAGTATATAAAGGATATCAAGGTTTTGAGCGTAAAGTTTTTCTCCCAGATTTATAATATCCCTGACAGGATTCATTGCTTTACCCATAAGCTTCTCAATCCCGTATACAGCACTAAGGTAATGACTCTTGTTAATGCTTTCATAACCCCCACAGCCAATAAAAATATTCTTATTATAGTTTGCCATGCCGGTAACTTCATGAGGCACCACCTGTCCTACAGAGATAATTAGTGAGCCTGTATGATTACTTAGAAGCTTGTTTACCTGCACAGGCCATTCATAATTCAGCGCACCTCCGGAAACTTCATTAATATATGAAGCAGATATTTTCCCCAGGTTTATAATATCTTTCCTGCAGTTATGTACCCTGAAAAGGTCATGGGGTATATCACCAAACATACTATTTATCTCATTACCGGTCATAGTTATATGAGTACCTGTTGCGGGCAGGATATCTTTTACTTTATCCCTGTATTCTTCCCATATTATGCGGGATATTATTCCTGCACCAGAATGGACCCTGGTTATATCAGGAGGGATGATAAGTAATGACCTATTCGCTCCGGCAGACTCGATCCCAGCTAAAACAACCTGCCTGATCCTGTCAATACTTATTTTTTTATTTTCATTTTCAATATTACAATAAAGCATGGGTGTTTAAAAAAAATATTATTTTTTCCAGGGAGGCACTTTTGGCAGTGCTTCGTTAAATTTATCAATCAGCTTATTTTCATAATCGCCTTTATACTTACCTGACAAAAAAATGTCGAAAGCTTCATTATGAAGTCTTTTCCATGATTCATTTTCCTTGCCCGGTATTACAGGGTAGAAAAGCACATTATTCTTTTTTGCAGCATTCAGATCACCCGGTGCATCACCTATCATAAGTATTCTGTCATCGGGATATTTCCCTTTTGCTGCATATTCCAGATGATCGGCTTTTGTACCATATTCCTGCCCTGCAATAAAGGTTACAAATTTTTCAATATTATGTTCTTTCCATTCTCTTTTTAAAGCTTCCAGTGGTGTTTGGGAGACTACTATTAAATCAGCATTATCATTTATTTTCTGAATACCTTCCAGTGCAAAGGTAAAAGGTTTGACACCTTTGAGCCATTTATTTATATCAGCATTTATTGCTTCTGACCATTTGAGAACGGTATCGAGGAAGGGATGGGGCTTATTTTCACAATACAATCTCAGGGACTGGTTTCCCAGTCTGGTCTCCTCACTTATCCAGTCGATTAAAGGTTTCATGTCAGGAAGTTCTATGCCGATCTCTGTCACTTCCTTACGTTGTTCTAACAATTCAAAGACTTTCACCAATGCCGGAAAACGGTTAACACCCCTGTGGACAGAATATAAATTAACAAATTCCCACGTTTCCCTTACATATCTAGCCACGGGAAAGAGGTTAAAGAATTTAATACCATTAGGTATAAAAAACTCTTTTTGTTTAAGTTCCATTGTATCAAAGACACAACCATCTGAATCTATACCTACAAAGAACTTTTTTCCCGGTTCAAGGTTTTTTAACAGATTCCTGCAGTCCATATTAATAAGCTTCAGGTATATATTCGTTAAGTTTTTTCTTCACAAAAACAGGCTTAAAACGCGTAAACCTCTGTTTGCCATTTACTATTGGTATGTTAACCCATTCATCTCCAACCAGGGGTCTGGCATATTCTATAAAATCATCTGTTACATCGTACCTGTTACCAGCTATCCATTTTTCAGGGAAGCAGCGTTCTGACAGAGCAACTTTCTGTAGTGGTACTTTATCATATTTAACATCATAAATATCACTATCACGGCGAAGTATGGTTGCCATCCAGCCATTTTCATTTTCGGCAGCTATTTCAACGGCCTTTTCCCCAACCAGGTAGGCTTCTTCAAGGTCAGTATTGGATGCGTAAATCATCGAATGTCTCTGGTCAGTACCAGGAACCTGCCCCCTTGCTGTACCTCTGGCTTTTAGCCTTACACTGTTCAGATAATTAACAATTACCTGATGTACACTCATTTTTGAAGCACCGTACTCAGAATGTCCGAAAGCGTCTTTCTTTTCCCCCAGGTTACCTGCATCATATCCTTCACTTACAACTACAATGCATCTACCGTATTCAAGCAGGTATTTATTAACATTTTCCGCCAATAAAGGTAAAGGGATGTTCGATTCGGCCATATATATCTGTATAGGGTATTCCCTGTCAGGATCTGCCAGGCGCGCTGTAGCAGGTATAAACCCTGTTTTCCTGCCCATAACCTGTACCACAAGCACAGGATCAGCCGGTGAGGATCCCCTGTTTTCCTCATTAAGATTCTGTATATTATAAGACCAGTACCTGGCAACAGAGCCATAGCCAGGAGTATGGTCTATAAGTTTGAACTCGCTGTCGCCTATATCATTATCAATAGTTTTTGGAACACCTACTGAAATAGTCTCAATACCTTTTTCGATGCATTTCTGGCTGATACTCAATGCCGTATGTTGTGAGTCATTACCTCCGATATAAAAGAAATAGCCAATATCATGGGCTTTAAAAACTTCCATGACACGTACCAGGTCATTTTCCTGTCCTTCTTTAAGCTTATACCTGCAGGTACCTATGCTTCCTGCTGCTGGTGTTGTTTTGAGAAGCTCTATTTCATTATCATCCTGGGCCGAAATATCCAGTAATTCTTCTTTAAGAATACCTTCTATCCCATGCCAGGCTCCGTATATTTTGCCGAATGTTTGACCATAATGCTTGCATTTATGGATAATTCCTCTTAAGGTATTGTTAATAACGGGTGAAGGTCCGCCCGATTGAGCTATGATAACGTTTCTTGCTGCCACGTTGAATTTGCATTATTGAGATAATTACAACAAATATCAGAAATTATTCGATATTTCATTTAATATGAATCTGTCAGGTTCAGATAGCATACAATGTTTAGAACTATTCTAAATTATAAAAACATGATTTTTCCCAGTATTTACACGCATATAATGTTATATTTTTAACAGCACTTTAAAGCATATAAAATTTAGTATTAAATTTTAAAACATACTGATATGTATCAAACTAATAATCTGGTAAAGGATCTGGTTAAAAAATACGGCCGGCGCAGAGACAGCCTTATGCCTATCCTTCAGGGTATTGTAGAAAAGCACAATTTCCTGACGGATGATGCTATGGTTGAAGTGGCCACTGAACTTGATATTTCTGCTGCCGAGGTGTATGGCACAGCATCCTTTTATTCATTCCTTGATACTGAGCCAAGAGGCAAGTATGTTATCAGGGTCTGCAAAACCATTACATGTTCTATGAAGGGGAAGCATGAAATTATTGAGGCATTGGAAGACATGCTAAAAATAAAAGTGGGGGAAACCACATCAAATGGTATGTTTACCTTACTGGAAACTAATTGTATGGGTTGGTGTCATAAGGCTCCTGCAATGCTCATTAATGATACACCATACACAGAGCTTACCAGGGGAAAGATAATTAAGGTTATAAAAGAATACATGGAAAAATAAAAAGTACCTGATGATGAAAACCAAGAAAATAAGTAAAGTAGATCTTATATTTGAGCACATTGATCCGAGGGAGATACTGATCAAAGTACACGGCATGAGCTCTGAAGAAATTATTGAGGAGATCCTTGAATCGGGTCTTAAGGGAAGGGGAGGTGCTGGATTCCCCACCGGGATGAAATGGAAATTTTGTTCTGAAGAGAAAGAAAAAACAAAATATATTGTTTGTAATGCTGATGAAGGTGAGCCAGGCACATTCAAAGATCGTGAGATTCTTGACAGGGTAGCATACAAGGTATATGCCGGAATGGCCATTGCCGGTAAAGCCGTAGGAGCAAAAACGGGTATTATATACCTCAGGGGTGAATACAAATTCCTGCTTCCCCAGTTGAGAATGGAACTGGATAGCTTTCATAAGCTGCTTAAAGAAACTGGCTATGATTTTGAGATAGACTTCAGGCTGGGTAGCGGAGCCTATATATGTGGTGAAGAATCTGCTCTCTTCGAATCAATAGAAGGGAAGAGGGGAGAACCAAGAAATAAGCCTCCTTATCCTACTACTGCCGGCTTGTTCGGAAAGCCTACAACCATAAATAATGTGGAAACACTTGTCAATTCCGTAATTATTATGAAGTACGGATCAGACAGGTATAAGCAGATGGGGACAAGGTATTCAACGGGAGCCAAAGTATTTTCAGTATCAGGTGATACACCTATACCGGGGATTTATGAACTTGAGCTCGGAATGTCATTATTTGAATTCGTTAAGGAATTTGGTGATGGTGATACAAAAACAGTACAGGTTGGAGGTGCAGCTGGATTTTGTGTGCCCAGGAAGCTGTTCGCAAATACTGTAATAGGTTTTGAAGGTGTACCGACAGGTGGATCAATGAAGTTATTTAACAGTTCACGGTCAATGTATAATGTTTTACATAATTATCTTGAATTCTTTACTGAAGAATCATGTGGACAGTGTACCCCATGCCGTGTTGGTTGCCAGCAACTACTCAAAGGTATTGAAAGCGTGAAAAAAGGAGAATCCCAATCAACATACCTGAACGAACTGATAAAGCTCGCCGATACAATGAAAATAGCTTCTAAATGCGGATTGGGCCAGTCAGTGGGTAACGCATTCAAATCAATAGTTGAAAACTTCAGAGAAGAGATCATTTACTAAAGAGGAAAGAAAAATGAAAAAGAATAAGATGATAAATCTTAAAATAAATAATCAGTCTGTTTCAGTCCCTGAAGGATCAACAATATTACAGGCTGCTCAGAAACTGAATATACATATTCCCACACTTTGTAACCATGATGACCTCTGTGTTGCAGGTAACTGCCGTGTTTGCGTTGTTGAGCAGAAGGGTGCACGTGTACTTGTTGCTGCCTGTGCACAGCCGGTAGTGGAAGGTATGGAAATACTTACCAATTCATTGAAGGTACGTAATGCCAGGAAACATGTGGTTGAGCTTCTGCTGTCAGAGCACAGGGCCGACTGTACCAAATGCTACCGTAACCAGAATTGTGAATTGCAGACACTGGCAAACGAATATTCATTTGGTGATCATATATTCCTTGACCTTGTGGGAAGGCATGAGCAGATGATCGATTATGCCAGCTGCGCAATTATTAAAGATGACAGTAAATGTATCAGGTGCCAGCGCTGTGTACGTACTTGCAGTGAATTACAGAAAGTATCTGCAATAGCAGTGAGTGGGAAAGGAGCTGATATGAAAATATCTACCTTCCATGACAGACCGATCAGTCATGTAGTATGTACAAACTGTGGACAGTGTGTAAACCGCTGTCCTACCGGAGCACTGACGGAGAAAAACTATATTGACTATGTCTGGGATGCAATATATGATACTGAGAAGCACGTTGTTGTACAAACGGCTCCGGCAGTAAGGGTAGCACTGGGTGAAGACCTCGGTTATGATCCCGGAGAGAGGGTTACCGGTAAAATGGTTACTGCCCTTAAGCAGCTGGGTTTTGATTCAGTGCTTGATACTGATTTTTCCGCTGACCTTACCATAATGGAGGAAGGAACAGAGCTTCTTACAAGACTGAAGAAAGTACTGGTAGACAAGGATAAAGATACAGCACTGCCTATGACTACTTCCTGTTCACCAGGATGGATAAAGTTTATTGAGCATAAGTATCCCAAGATGCTGCCAAACGTGTCAACATGTAAATCACCTCAACAGATGTTTGGTGAACTGGCTAAAACATATTATGCAGAAAAGAAAGGCCTTAATCCTGAAAATATAGTATCAGTATCTATAATGCCATGTACAGCTAAAAAGTTCGAGGCTAACCGTCCTGAGATGAGAGACAGCGGATACAAGGATGTGGATTATGTTCTTACCACCAGGGAATTTGCCATTATGATCAAGCAGGCCGGTATTGACTTCAGGACACTTGAATCATCACATTACGACTCCCTGATGGGCGATTCATCAGGTGCTGCAGTTATCTTCGGCGCTACCGGAGGTGTTATGGAAGCTGCTATACGTACGGCCTATGAGATTGTTACAGGTAAACCTGTACCTTTTGATAATCTTAATATCACTCCTGTCAGGGGTATGGAAGGAGTAAAAGAGGCATCATTGAAAATCGAAGGCTGCAAGAAAGAATGGAAATTCCTTGAAGGTGTTGAGTTGAAAACAGCAATTGCACATGGACTTACCAATGCAAACAAGGTAATGGATGCAGTAAGTAAAGGGAAAGCCACTTACCACTTCATTGAAATAATGGCATGCCCCGGAGGCTGTATTGGTGGTGGAGGACAACCCATACCTACCAATATTGATATACGCCAGAAAAGGATAGATGCAATTTATGAGGAAGATATGAGCTTGCCTATCAGGAAGTCACATGAGAACCCTGAAATAATCCAACTCTACAATGATTTCCTTGAGAAACCAAATTCTCATAAAGCTCATGAATTGCTGCATACGCATTATGTAGAAAGGGTTAAATACTAGGGATATTATATCATCCGTCTGTGTTGTTCGCCGTTAGCCGTTTGTCGTTAACCATTCGTCTTCTTTAACAGCCATGCCATATTTTCCCCGAGGGTCTGCATTGTTTTAATGCCTTCTTTATCATTTAAAACATCACCTTTTTCCCTTCCTATACCAATATTCCAGTAAGAAGAACCAGGTATTATCATTTCATTTATAAGGAAGAAATGGTTAATGCTGTCAAATGTGGGCATTCCTCCTGCGCGCCTTACTGCCACCACTGCTGCTCCAACTTTTCGTTTGAGCGGATTGCCTGCAGCCCTGAGTGCATAGCCTGCTACATCAATCAATGCTTTTGTCTCTGTAGTTATATCTGAAAAATATACGGGTGAGCCTATAATAATCCCGTCGGCCTGAACCATCCTGGATATTACTTTATTTAATAAGTCGTTTTTTTTATGGCAGAGACCATCTTTTTCGTTCTTGCACTTCATACAGGCAATGCAGCTGTTTACTTTCTTGCCCCCTATCTGTATTAGTTCTGATTTAATACCATTTTGCTCAAGCACTTTTAAAACTTCCCTTATAAGTATCTCTGTATTACCTTCTTTACGTGGACTTCCGTTAATAGCCAGTACTTTCATATTCATTAATATTAAAGGATATATCAGGGCATGAGATCTTCAACTGAAGGCGGAGGACTGTCAGTATTATTCTTTACCTCCTTTTTGTTCATGTTACCATACAGGTCTTCTACTCTCACAGGGCCACTTTTGTCACTATCGCTTTGGTTGCGTATAACTTCACCAATATTGTCTGATCGTGCATTGAAATACAGTACGAGGCTGAAAATTGGAAACAATGGCATTGTTACAGCATTGGCAAGGGCATTGAGTATAATAAATGAGGGCTTGCTTGTGAGGTTAAGCAGTTCAGATGCGTTTTCCGGGTTCATTATTGTTCTGAAAAAGCTGCCACCAAAGGGTATCATAATAATAGCACCCAGAATAAAGGAAATAACCATTACTAGTATTCCAAAAATAGTTACCCAGCCTATATTTGGCCAGAAACGTTTATGAGCAAGGCTTAAGGTTGTTGTGATAGTATCGCCGATACCAGGATTTTCTATCATTAATACAGGTGATATAAAAGCGTATATCAGAGCAACATATATGACAGCAAAAAGAGCACCTATAAACAATAAAAACACACCAATCAGGATAGCAAACACAGCAAATATTGCAAGTAGGATATTAAGAACTAAAAGGGGCAGGAAATATTTTACCAGTCCCGTGGTACCAATTGAGAATATGTTGCTTTCAGTGTCAACAGGTTTTCTTATAATATAATACTGAAGTATTAGTATGAATACAAAACTGAAAAGTATAATAAGAGCATATGGCCCTATCATAGACCTGGCTATGGCTATCATCTCTTCAGGGTCAGTTACCGAGTATATCTCGGATATGTTTATCCTGCCTGATATATATGTAATAATGAGAGAGAATACAAATGAAATCACAAAAAGACTTCCGAACCATTTCTTATAGAATTCCCATATTGACCCCAGAGCAGTGTCAAGGTCATATTTCTTATTTAGAGGATGTTGTGTGTAGTCAATCATAGGATGATATTTTCAGATTTACAGATTGGTAAATATAATATTTAAAATTTTATTATTGCCAGCTCACGCACCTGCACTTTTCTGTTCATAACTCATAACTAATATTCTCCTTGTCCAGCCTCAGTCCATAGTACAGGTGGTCCCTTTCCTGCCTGTTGAAA
>DOZA01000269.1 GCA_003518245.1 Bacteroidales bacterium
GTATGTCTTAACGATTGGCAGAACATCAGGGGCTCCTTTTTCGGGGTGACTGGCTCCACCATCAAACCATACTTCAAACAGGTCACCGTATCTTGTGCAGAGTTCTTTAACCATCCCTTCGCATAGTGACCTGTAGTAGGCCTGCCGGTTTACCCGGAATTCACCCTCACCTGTAACCATGAAATCATGAACACCAAGGAAAGAATTCCACCTTATGCCAATATATATGCCCGGTTTTATTCCATACTTAAGGCAAGAATTCACAAAATCCCTGACTATATCTCCTTTACCGTTATTCCATTTTACAGCTTTCAGGCAATAAGGATTAACATCACTTTGATAAAGCGCAAACCCTGTTTCATGTGTTGCTGTAAGAAGAGCAAATTTAGCTCCTGCGTCCCTGGCCGCTTTGATCCATTGATCAGTGTCCAGTTTCCCGGGATTGAAAATATTTATGTCTTTAATAGGACTAATCCTGTTAAGTGCCTGGTTATACTTTTTCCCGTCAAATACATGAATATCATAGTGGAATATTACTCCAAGCTCAGCCTCTGACCATGCCAGCTGTGCATTGTTAGGTACGGGAATTTCCTGGGAGAAGCCATTGTGTTGAAATACAAGAAACAAGGAGATTAAGAAAAGATATTTCATGTATGACACTTGTTACTAGTTACTTGTTTCTCGTTTCTCGTTTCTCGTTACTTGTATCTTAACTCAGTCTACTCTTATATTTCCTGCTTATTTTCTCATCCGGGTGATCACTGGTAAAATCAACCCAGTATTGCTTAATTGTGCCCTTGATATCCCTGTGTAATATGAGCAATCCTATAAGGTTAGGTATGGTCATAAGTGCTATAGTTATATAGGATAATGACCATATAATAGTGGTGTCAGTAAATGATGCTATGAAGAACATCACTACATATACAATACGGTAATATATTACCGATTTTGGTCCAATAAGATAAGTAAGAGCCCTATCGCCATAATAAGACCAGGAGATGGCAGTTGAGAAAGCGAACAGGAGAAGGCCTATTGAAACAATATACTGTCCCCAGAGGCCAAAGAACCCTTTCTCAAATGCTTTGGCCGTAAGAGGAGCACTGTGCATTAACGACTTACCTTCAATCACTATTTCCTCAGATGATTTTTTAACGAATAATGCTTTAACCTTTTCCCTCAGAGATGGTTTGTCCGAATCAGCTATAACAAGCTTACCATCTGTGATATCAAGGCTTCCGCTATATGGTGTTGTTCCTTTGAGGAATATAAAATCTTCAGCGACTGATTCGGCATGTAACAGGGTGATTTCGGGGGTTGTTAATTCCCCCTCTTCAATATTAATTGAGCCATTATAGAGATCCAGTTTTGGAAGGTCTTTCTTCTTGCTTATATGATTGCTGAGGGTTTTTATTCCTTCTTCTGTCTGGTCATCATACACACCGACAACAAATTCCATATCGGCATCCTGGAACTGGTTCATATGCTTTTTGTTCCATACACCTGATGACAGCAGCACCAGTCCGGTTAGCGTACATATACATATTGTGTCGATAAATGGTTCCAGTATTGCCACCATACCTTCAGAAACGGGTTCAGGGGCCCTGGCGGCTGAGTGAGCAATAGGAGCTGAACCCTGACCTGCCTCATTTGAAAAGAGGCCCCTGTTTACTCCCCTGTTGATAGTCCATGACAGAGAAGCACCGAGAAAGCCACCTGTAGCTGCTGTACCCGAAAAGGCATCACCGAAGATAGCTGCTAATGAAGGAAGGATCTGGTCATAATTTTTGAATATCACCGCCAGGGCCCCGATCAGGTAGATAAGTGCCATGGCTGGTACCAGTGTTGATGTTACTTTTGCAATCCTTTTAATACCTCCTATAATAACAAGTGCCAGAAGTATGGCCAGTATAAAGCCGGTGACTATATGATTCACACCAAAGGTGGCAAATACAGAGTTAGATATACTGTTTATCTGTGGTAGGCTACCAGTACCAAACGAACTCAATACTGTAGCTACAGCAAAGAAACCACCCAGCACTGCACCCACTTTTATTATCTCTCCATTTCGGAGTTTAATATTCAGCTTTTTCTTCATATAATACATAGGCCCGCCTGACACAGTACCATTAGGCAGGATATCGCGGTGCTTATGCGATATCGATACCTCCACAAACTTGGTACACATACCTATCATAGCTGTCACCAGCATCCAGAAAAGGGCTGCTGGGCCTCCAAGGTGTATGGCCAGTGCCACACCTGCAATATTACCTGTACCTACCGTTCCTGAAAGGGCAGTTGTCAATGCCTGGAAATGACTGGTGTCGCCCACATCCTTGCTGTGGTCATATTTACCCTTTACTATCCTGATAGCATGTTTAAAATACCTTATCTGTGGAAAACCAAGGTAAAGGGTAAAGAAAATGCCGGTACCCAGTAAAAGAAATACAAACCATGGATGTCCTCCGATATACCCGTCTAGTTTTATGAGAAAATCATTTATTGCCTGCATTAGGGTGGATTTAGGTATTAAATAATGCCAACAAATGTAATAATTATTGGTAAAGATGAAACAGCATTGATTATGCTGCACAATATGAAATCAGGTTGAATGAGTTGAAATGGTTGAATGAGGTTGAATAAAGTTGAGCGGGGATAATAAGGGGAGAAAATAAAAAGGCCGCTTGATTTCAGCGGCCCTTTCTCTGCATTATCTGTGTAATCAGCGTAAATCAGTGCAATCAGTATTTAAGTGAAGATAATCTGTGATCCTTCTCCGCCTGCCAGCTCGTAGAAATCACCTACAGTAAGTATGCCGCTAACATACTCGGTAAGTTCTTCTTCTTTAATCTTGAACATATCCATTGCCAGTTTACATGCATAAACCTTGCCACCTCCAGCTGTGAAGAGTTCGAGAAACTCATCAATGGGAGGGACATCCAGTTTATCCATTTCCTTACGCATCATGCTTGAAACCATTGCTTCAACACCCGGTATCACGCCCATAAGACTCGGCATACGCATCGCGGGATTGCCAATAACAGCAGTATGGGGCTTCTTCATCCATTTCTTAACTATACCTTCCAATCCGAAGAATGTAAAGAAAAGGTTCGCTTCAATACCTTCCATAACAGCACCATTACCCAGTACAAGTGTTGCGTAGATATCTTCTATATTACCTTTGGCACATATGATATTCACCTTCTTTATAGGATGTTTATTATCACTCATAATAATTTATTTTAATGATTAAACACAGCTGACAGGCTTGGGGATACCTGCTATTTTGGTCGCTTTTTTCAGGGGAGCACCAGGGAAAAGCTGGTAAAATGATTTTACATCAACTACACCTGACTTATTTATTCCCCTAATAGAAAGAGCTTCACCAGCATCATTTTTCTGCCTTAGCATTATAAGCACTTCAAAATGCTGATCGGTAAGATCAATTCCTTCTTCTTTTGCAACCTCAGTTGCTATTTCTTTATTCCATTGCGAAGGATCGGTAAAGTATCCTTCTTCGTTTACATTTACAGTTACTCCTGCATAGTTTTTTGTTGCCATAGTATTTTAATTGTTTAATTGTTTATGTGTTTATGTGTTCCTCCTTCGCCCATAGGGCTTCGGAGGACAGGGTTAGGTGTTCAGGGGATTGAGATTCTATTAAGATTTTGATTCATTTGCATTAATTTGCCGCAGGAAGGTCATAATAAAGCCTATTGATTTTTTCATATCAGGCTTATTAAGCTCCCGCATCACTTTCCATATCGAATATTCAGGTACAGATTCGTGGTCAATTTCCCTGTATGTCCTGGCAAATATTTCGATCTTTTTCATAACCAAAGGATCAGTAATGGCCAAAAGGGTATCTATTACCGTGATAATATTGCCTGAGAGATTTTCTATATCCTGCCTGGAGTATCTTGACATAACAGTATCGAGGGCTATTGATATCTGGTTCAGTACTTCGAAATATCCCTTACTGTCGAGTTCATTGAATTTGCCTGTTGCATCAA
>DOZA01000233.1 GCA_003518245.1 Bacteroidales bacterium
CATAACCCGACTGGACAAATTTGCTGTTTAACAATCGGCCCACGGATTTATATTTATCAATGACTTTGATGTTGGACGGAGTAAGTGTATAAAATGCTGACAGTATTCTCAGTGGCATAAATTCACTACGGTTGTTCATGTAAATATCTTTATAGAATGGTGTAAGTTTCAATGAAAGCAGGGGATGATTTGAACTCACATCTTCAATACCAAAATACTTATACAGCTCTTGTTCTGCCCTTAAATATCTCATATATCCTGTTTGCCCATATTTAAAATTATATAAGGATTCAGGCCAGTACTGTGACAGGAACTGCCTTCCTTCCTTCCTGTTTTCAATATCAGGTTCGAAAGGTTTGTTAACATTGATAATGATGTCTTTCAGTTGCTGGTATTCCGGGGATATCTTTGTTTTTTCATTCAATATGGTCAGTACAGCATTTCTGGATACGGCTCCACCTCCACCTTTCATATTGAACAGGGTATAATCACCAAAGTTATTGAGATTACGAAGGCACCAGAAATTAAAAATGAAGAAAACAGATAAAAGATAAATGGGCGTCCACATAAAAAAGTATAGTAATTTCCTGTTTAGTCCATCCTTTGTCCGGATTACCTCAACGAGAATGATAATAGCTGTAATAAATGGGATAAAAATAAGATTGTAACGGCAAAGAATGAGTAAACCACTTATCAGTCCCAAAAAGAGCACATTCCAGATCTTTGATCCGGTATTTGTTACAAACCTGAACAGTAATAGTCCATAGATACTTGCCAGTAAGATTCCCAGCGGCTCAGAATTATATTGTGCATGTATATGAATAAACTGCGGATTTAGTAAAATCAATATTCCGAATACGTAAGCCAGGATCTTATTCCTGAAGGATTTGTATGCTAAAATATACATAATGTAACTTACCAGGGCCAGAAAGACAAACTGTAACCTCAGCAGTACAGGAAGATAATTGCTGACACCGACAGTCTTGATAAGCAATGCTATAAATAGTGGGTATAATGGAGAGGTTTGCCCAATATCAATATTATCATCAGTAATCCCAGCATAATTTTTGGCCAGATTGTTATAATGTGGTGCATCAGTCCTGCCCTGCAATATTTTTACTTCGACAAAAAGACTGATCACAATACCGATGAGCAGGTAGGAACAAAGTATTAACATGTTCCTGTTAATTTTTATTTGCTTAAAATAGATCATACTCAGGCAGGGATTTATTTATCGAATTTAAAATCATGGATGGCATCAATAATGAACTGGCATTCATCCAGGCTGAACTCATAGTACATGGGTAGCCGCAGAAGGCAATCAGTATATCTGTCGCTGTTCTCCAGGGTTCTCCCATCATGTCTCTCAGCGTAAAAAGGAGATTTATGCAATGACAAATAATGAAATACAGCATTAATGCCAAGATCTTTTAAATAAGCAATCAGCCTGTCTCTTTCATCACCCGTACGGCAAACCAAATAGAACATGTGTGCATTATTTGTTGCTTCTGCAGGAAGCTTTGGCAACATTATCAATCCCTGGTCATCCAGGATCTTTAGTTCTATGTAATACTTGTTCCAGAGCTCCACCCTTTTTCTCTGTATCTCAAGCAGGTTTTCAAGCTGAGCATACAGATAAGCTGCAATGATATCGGAAGGAAGGAAGGAAGAACCAATGTCAACCCAACCATACTTATTAATCTCTCCCCTGAAGAACTCTGCCCGGTTGGTACCTTTTTCCCATATAATTTCGGAACGTTTTAAAAACCTTTCATCATTTATGCCGAGCAAACCACCTTCCCCGGCATTAACATTTTTGGTCTCGTGAAAAGAAAATGTCGACAGATGCCCTATGGTTCCCAATGGTTTTCCTTTATAGAAGGATTCAATACTTTGTGCTGCATCTTCAACAACAAATAAGTTATATCGTCTTGCCAGTTCCATAATCTTGTCCATATCACATGCGATACCCGCGTAATGGATGGGCACAATGGCCTTTGTCGCCGGGGTTATCAATTCCTCCAGTTTGTCTGCATCAATATTCGGATTATCAGAGCCGCTGTCAGCAAAAACGATTTTTGCCCCTTGCCTGAAAAAAGTGACGGCCGTAGATACAAATGTGAATGAAGGTATGATCACCTCATCACCCGGTTTTATATCGACCAGGATTGCCGACATTTCCAGTGCATCTGTACAACTTGTAGTCAGTAATGTTTTCTTGAAACCATATTTTTCTTCGAAAAATTTTTGACATAGTTTTGTATAATATCCATTGCCCGATATTTTGCCAGAATATACGGCCTGGTATATGTAATGGGCTTCTTTCCCGGTCAGATATGGTTTATTAAAAGGTATTTTTTTCATTCTACAAGGGTCTTATGATTTTATTGATAATCCCAATGCCATGTTCAGCGCCTGAACGGCTAATTATACTGGAATAATATAAAAAAGTTTTGATATGGAGGCATTTATTAATAACGAAAATCATGTTTTATACCCGCCAATAATAAGGGTTTCATCAAAAAATGAATAAAATTCATTAAAAAGGTGGAACCTTTTGTTATAATTGCCGATATACAGGGTGATTAATGACTCGTATGAAGTTATTATATTTAACCAGTATTACAAACAATAAAATAATTACTAAAATCAAAATGGAAATAAATATGGTTGAAATTGATTCTGTTAAAATTAAAGTGGTAGAGTATATTTTGAGTTCTTCCTTCAATGAAAAAAGTAAAATTGAAGAAGACACCATGATTTTCAAAGAAGGAATTCTTGATTCCATGGGACTTATGACATTGATTACTTTCCTTGAAGAAGAGTTTGGCATTGCAACCCAGGATACTGACCTGGTTGAGGAAAACTTTGAGACAATTACTGCGATCACAAATTTTGTATCACAGAAGCTTTCCTAATACTCTCTTTTTTCTCAGACTCAGATGTGCGGAATAGCCGGAATATATAGCCAATCGATTGATCCCTCAAATAATCCAGATATCCTCAAGCGGATGCTTGCCAGGATCCAGCATCGGGGACCCGATGAAAGCGGGATCTTTCTCGGGCAGAACATTGCACTGGGGAATGTCCGGTTGAGTATCATTGACCTGGCTACAGGTCAGCAGC
>DOZA01000343.1 GCA_003518245.1 Bacteroidales bacterium
ACCTTCGGCTATCTGGAAAAGTTCATTTTCGGAATAGTCAAGAAGTTCGTTAATATCGTTTGAATCATCAAATGCCCGCCCCTGTATCTCCGACGTTACACGAATAAGTTCACGCTGTATAAATTTCTGTGCCACTATCTTGGCATGAAACTCAACATGAGCTGCCGATACCACCTTTGAGGTGAGCTGGGTAAGGTAAACAGGGCCTCCTATATTATCCAGCTCGTCTCTTGACCTGAGCTCTTCTGTAACGGTGTAAAGATCAACAGGCAATTCCCTCTGGTTCAAAGAAAGTATGGCAGCATATATCCTTTGATGAACATCCTTGTAAAAACTTTCAGGTTTCAGTATATCAAGAACAGTAATTATCGCTTCTTTCTCAAGCATTATTGCACCCAACACTGCTTCCTCCATATCTATAGCCTGCGGAGGTACCCTTCCCATATCGGATAACATATTTACCACGGGTCTGGGCTTGGCCTTTCTTTCTACCATAAAAAAGTATTTATCAACCAGTTAAAAATCAGATCAAATATACTGTAATAAACCAGTTCAAAGGTAGAAAATAGAAACTGTCTGCCCAGTAACTGCAGATAATTATTACAAACATTATATGTTGATATCTTGTTGATATGCTTTAACGGTTTTTTAAGGCATATCAGGGGTAATGCCCTATCATAAATGAGGTCAGCATTTTTTTGTATTTTGCATAAAATTTCAGAAATCTGCTTATGACCATTTTCCCGAATGCTAAAATTAATATAGGATTAACCATTACCGGCAAAAGGGATGATGGCTATCATAATATTGAGTCATTGTTTTACCCTGTAGGTGTTAGGGACATACTGGAATTTGTACCTAAATCATCCGGGGATAGTACAGATGAATTAACCAACACAGGGATTAAAACTAATTGCAGCAAAAGTGATAACCTGGTAATAAAGGTTTTACATCTTTTAAGAAAAGAATTTAGTATTCCTCCCCTCAAGATTCACCTGCACAAGGCTATACCCCATGGTGCAGGACTGGGAGGAGGTTCATCTGATACAGCCTTCATGATCAGGTATCTTAACCGTTATTTCAACCTTGGCCTGGGAACCGGCAGAATGACCAGGCTTGCTCTGGAACTGGGAAGCGACTGCTCATTTTTTATCAGAAATACCCCATCTATTGTTAGTGGCCGTGGTGAGATAATCAGTGAAACCAACTTCAGGCTGGATGGTAAATATTTACTGCTAGTATATCCGGGTATAAGTATAAGTACAGCCGAGGCATACAAAATGGTAAAAGCAGGAGACAGAAAACAAAATATAAAGGAAATAATTACTGAACCCCTTGTTTCATGGAGACACCTTATAAAGAATGATTTCCAGGATATAATAATATCGCGGATGCCGGTTATTGGTCAAATAATTGATCATATTTACAATAGTGGTGCATTATATTGTTCGATGAGTGGCAGCGGGTCAGCTGTATATGGTATATTTGATAATATGCCGGACATTATTTTCACAGACCAGGAATACTGGACCTGGAAAGGTAAATTCCAGTATATTAAGCTTCAAGGTCAATCTCAATAAGAACCTTCCCTTTTGGTACTTTTTCGTTCAGCTCTACATTAATACTTTTAACCAGGCCCTCAACAGGACTTTTAATTCTGTTCTTCATTTTCATTGCCTCCAGTACAAGTATTTCATCCCCCTTACATACCTTATCCCCTTCTGCTATTAATATTTCAATAATTGTTCCCGGGATAAAGCTCATTAACCTTGTTTTGTCAACAGGCTTATAAGACACCCTTTCCTTGAACTTACTGCTCAGCCTGGTTGTATATTCTGAATAGTTTATATTCAGTTTCTCCAGCTTGTTTTCTTTCTTTTTCATAGATACAGGCAAGTTAGAACAATTCTTTAGAATGGTGGTATTCCGTGTTTCTTCGCCGGAAGTGCAACGGATTTATTACCTGACACTTCAATTGCATGAATCAGCAATCTCCTTGTTTCGCAGGGTTCAATTACGGCATCCACATATCCTTTGGCTGCAGCAACATAAGGATTAGCAACCTTAGTCTTATATTCCTCCACTTTGGCTTTCCTGGTAGCTTCCGGGTCATCAGAAGCCATAATTTCTTTTCTGAAAATAATATTGGCAGCTCCTTCCGGTCCCATAACTGCTATTTCAGCTCCCGGCCAGGCAAATACGAAATCCGCCCTCAGGTGTCTTGATCCCATAGCAATATATCCTCCCCCGTAAGCCTTCCTGATAATTACCGTTATCTTAGGTACTGATGCTTCACTGTATGCATATAGCACTTTTGCACCATGTCTTATCACACCAGCATGTTCCTGGTCAACTCCCGGCAGGTAGCCAGGCAGATCAACAAAAGTTATTATTGGTATATTAAATGCATCACAATATCTTATAAAACGTGCTGACTTATCCGAGGAATCCACATCGAGAACACCTGCAAGCTCCAGCGGCTGATTGGCAACAAAGCCAACTGTAGCACCGTTAATCCTTCCAAATCCTATAACCATATTCTTGGCCCAGTGTCTCTGAATCTCAAAAAACTCTGATTTATCAGTTACAGACCTGATAACATCCTTTACATCATAAGGTAGTGTCGGATCTGATGGAACTATATTATTTATATCATAATCATTCTTTGGTTCAGCAGGCTTTATGCATTTGGCCTTCCTGTCGTTATTCCATGGTATATAACTTACCAGTTCCTTTATCTTGGCAAAGCATTCATCTTCACTTTCAGCATAGAAGTGTGCATTACCAGTAACTTCGCTGTGTACCCTGGCACCACCAAGATCTTCCATTGATATCTCCTCGCCCAGGACTGTCTTGATAACTTCAGGGCCTGTAATAAACATCTTTGAAATATTCTGCACCACAAACACAAAATCAGTCAGTGCAGGTGAATAAACCGCTCCCCCGGCACAGGGTCCCAGAATTACTGATATCTGCGGTATTACACCACTTGACAGGGTATTACGGAAAAAAATCTCACCATAACCGGCAAGTGAATTCACTCCTTCCTGTATTCTTGCTCCTCCAGAATCATTGATACCAATAAGAGGTATTCTCATCTTAAGAGCATGATCCATTATCTTTGTTATCTTCCTGGAATGCATCAGTCCCAATGAACCGCCTGCTACAGTAAAATCCTGCGCAAAGATTGCTATCGGAGCCCCTTCAATAGTCCCAGTGCCAATAATAACCCCGTCACTGGGAAGGCTTTTCTTATCCATATCAAAGTCGCGAGCTTCATGCTCCACGAACATGTCATATTCACTGAATGAGCCTTCATCAAGGAGAATCATGATTCTGTCCCTGGCGGTACCCTTGCCCATTGCTTTCTGTTTCTGTATAGCTTTATCACCACCGCCCTGAAGTATCTTATTCCGTCTCTCCTGCAGCTCGCGGATCTTTTGATCTATAGGCATAGTAATTATGTATGTGTTAATAACCTAAATATTGAACGACAACCTTTTCATAAAGAATAATAAGGCTACAACATTAATAAAATCAAATGAATAAAAGAAGAACAAAGCTCAATTTTTTTCGAACATCATCATGCCAGTACTATAATACATGCAATATATTATTTATTACCAATGCCTTACTTTAACCTTTTTTTCGACCATATATTATTTTGGAGCCCTGCGGTAAAGTAATATTGCAATGCTCAGGTAAATAATATTAGGCAGCCACATAGCGAACATAGGATTAAGGTTTCCTTTTAATGAGAATTGTGTTGCGAATTGCATAAAGAAGATATACGAGAAACTGAGTGCCAGCCCAAATCCTATTTGTACTCCAATACCTCCCCTGACCTTTTTGGATGAAAGGGCAACACCAATAAGAGTAAGAATAAATATAGAAAATGGATTGGCAATACGTTTATGTTTTTCATTCAGGCATAGTCGGATCTCTTCAGAACCCTGGAGTTTTAATACATCAATATAATCATCAAGCTCTATGAGGTTCATGGTTACCACGAAATCTTCCCCTCTTTCAAAATCGCCTGGGGTAATAGTCAGGCTGGTATCTATCCTCCTTCCCCTGCGTATATGCTCTTCACCATCAATAATATCTCTTATAATGTAGTTTCTTGCGCTCCACTTATTTATTGTTGAATCCCATTTAACATGTGTGGACATAAGCTTAGACTCCAGCTCACCTTTTTCATTGAACCGTTCCAGGCTGAATTCGGTTCCTATCTGTGCTGATGAGCGGTAAGTTTCCATAAAGGCATAAACATTGGGATAAACCTGTCTGTGAATATTTCGGGTCATATAGTGGCCACTGCGCCCCCTGTAATACTTATCCTCAAATTCTATCCTTTCTTTATTCGCATGCGGTATAATAAAATTAGTAAGCATAAAAGCAATAACAGCTATAAATAATGAAGAATAGAAATAAGGTAACATCATTCGTCTGAAGCTGATGCCACTGCTTAATATGGCAATAATCTCTGTATTATATGCCATCTTTGATGTAAAGAAAATAACCGAAATAAAGGTAAACAGAGGCGAGAACAATGTTGCAAAGTAAGGTATAAAATTCAGGTAATAATCAAATATTATGGCTCTCAGAGGTGCTTCCTTTTCAAGGAAATCGTCTATTTTTTCAGAAAAGTCAAAAATTACAGCCACTCCCATAATAAGAACCAGGGCCAGGAAAAAAGTTCCCAGGAACTTTTTAATGATAAATACGTCCAGTGTTCTTTTCTCAACTTTCATTATATCCTGTTTCCTAATACACCTACCATTTTATTTTTCCAGGTACTGAACTTACCATTCTCAATCTGCATACGGGCTTTATTTACCAGCCACAAATAAAAGGCCAGATTATGAATGCTGGCTATCTGTGCTCCCAGCAATTCACCCGATATAACCAGGTGCCGCAGATAAGCTTTTGAATAGTACCTGCTTACCTGTGACGGACCTGAGTCATCAATTGCAGAAAAGTCATTAGCCCATTTTTTATTTTTTATATTTATTATACCCCTGCTTGTAAAGATCATACCATTGCGACCATTCCTGGTTGGCATTACACAATCGAACATATCTATTCCCAGACCAATAGCTTCCAGTATATTAACAGGTGTACCCACTCCCATCAGATATCGTGGTTTATCTTCAGGTAGTATATTATTTACAACATCTATCATTTCATACATTATCTCAGCAGGCTCACCCACTGATAGACCTCCTATAGCATTCCCGGGCATATTTCTTTCAGCAATATATTCAGCAGACTTCTTACGAAGATCGGCATACACGCTTCCCTGCACTATAGGGAACATTATCTGGTTATGATCATACAGCGGGTCGGTCTTCTTTACTCTTTCAACAGCCCTGTCAAGCCACTGGTGTGTAAGATCCATGGAACTGCCTGCATATTTATAATCGCATGGATATGGAGTACACTCATCAAATGCCATTATTATATCTGCTCCTATTATTCTCTGAATATCTATAACCGACTCTGGGGTAAATGTATGCGCGGAACCATCAATATGAGATTTGAAATGTGCTCCTTCCCTGGCAAGTTTCCTGTTATCAGATAGTGAAAAAACCTGATAACCTCCGCTATCTGTTAATATAACCCTGTCCCAGTTCATGAATTTATGAAGACCTCCTGATTTTTTCAGTGTATCTAAACCGGGCCTTAGATACAGATGATAGGTGTTGCCGAGAATAATTCCTGTCTTTACCTCTTCCTTCAGGTCTCTTTGCGAGACACCTTTAACAGTCCCTGCTGTTCCTACCGGCATAAAAACCGGAGTATTTATTTTTCCATGATCAGTATGGAGAATCCCCGTTCTCGCTCCTGAATCAGGATTCCTTTTTCGAACCTCGAACACCTGATAATGTAGTTTTTATAATGGCACAAATGTAGTGCTTAGATACTGTCTTTGAAAATTAGTAATAAAAAAAGATTATAATACGTAATTAACTTTGCAGGATTAAGTAAACTTAGTAATATTGCCGCAGCAAAAATAATGCGAATGTTTGCGGTTCAGGTTTCTATCATTGAGTTAATATTATTAGTACTATTTGCAATTGCAGTATTCATGCAATTATTTTATTATTTTATTTTCTACTTGCGCCCGGGTTTATACAGGCATACAGAAAATACGCGTGAATCAGCACCGGTATCGGTTATTATATGTGCCAGGAATGAAGCTGATAATCTTAAATCTTTCCTTCCCCTGGTTCTGGAACAGGACTATGATGATTATGAGGTTATAGTCGTTAATGATTGTTCTGATGACGACACTGAAGACATATTGAAAAAGTACAGTTTTGAATACGACAGGCTGAAAGCTGTCACCATACACAAGGAATTAAGTCTCAGGCACAGTAAAAAGATGGCTTTATTTATAGGTATTAAAGAAGCAAAAAATGAGCTTCTGCTACTTACTGATGCCGATTGTCAGCCGGTGACAAGCCACTGGATATCAAGTTTTGCAGCATCTTTTTCACGCAAAACTGATTTTGTTATCGGATATGGAGGATACATCAGGGGAAAAGGCCTGTTGAATAAGTATATCAGATACGATTCGATGTTCATAGCAATGCAATATTCAGGGATGGCAATGGCCGGCCTGCCATATATGGGCGTTGGACGTAACCTGGCCTATAAGAAATCAGTATTTATGAAAAACAGGGGGTTCGGACCAAATTTCTACCTTCAATCAGGTGATGATGACCTGTTTGTCAATAAGCTGGCCCGGAAAAGAAACACTATTGTAAATCTTGATCCTGCTTCATTTACCCGTTCCATTCCTTCAGCAACATGGAAGAATTATTATAAGCAAAAAATCAGGCATCTTTCAACTGCATCTCTTTACCGTAATATTACCAAACTATTCTTAATAATTGAACCGGTATCAAGATTGCTGTTCTATTCTCTTCTCATTGTTCTGCTCCTTATTACAAAGCTCTATATCCCTGTTATCATCTTGGCTTCATTTGTTATCCTGAGTAAATTTATAACCCTTGCCCTTGTCCAAAAGAATTTGAACGAAATAGATTTATTAGTATTTTCGCTTATATTTGATATAATATCTCCCATTCTGACCGTTTATTTCTTAATAAACTCAACACTTAAAAGATACCAGTACTACGAATGGAAATAAA
This sequence comes from Bacteroidales bacterium, assembly GCA_003518245.1. Lineage (GTDB taxonomy): Bacteria > Bacteroidota > Bacteroidia > Bacteroidales > VadinHA17 > UBA9300. The sequence goes on from DOZA01000343.1 coordinate 7,161, forward strand.
ACCTGATCTTTCAGAAAAAGCAAAATATGATCTCAGGCTTGTTAATCTCGCTGTTGATGGCGATGAGAAAGCTTTTGCTGAGCTAATGAACAGGTACCGTGATTCAATCTATTATATGCTTCTGAAAATGGTTAACAACCCTTCTGATGCTGATGATCTAACAATAGAAGCTTTCGGCAAGGCATTTAAAAATATCCATCTATATACTCCTAATTACGCGTTCAGCACCTGGCTTTTCAGGATAGCTACCAATAATTGTATTGACTTTATCAGGAAAAAGAAGTCAGCTCCCACTGCTATTGATCAGCAGCAGGACGAACAGGAAGATCCTGCCTCTCACCTGCAGTCAGACTTGCCAGGACCTGAAGAAGAAATGATGCAAAAACAAAAAATCAAGCATCTCTCTCATGTGGTAAGCCAGCTGAAACCTAAATACCGGAGGCTTATTGAGTTAAGATATTATAAAGAATACTCATATGATGAGATTTCCAATGAACTGAATCTGCCCCTGGGAACTGTCAAAGCACAGATATTCAGGGCCAAAGAATTACTATATAATATACTTAATAAGACTGAAAATATCTAGTGGTTAACCAGATTTTAAAATATTTCGGTTCCCTTCCAAAAGAAAAATGTGACAAGCTGAACCTCCTGAAAGAAATATATTCTTACTGGAACCACAGAATAAACATCATATCGCGAAAAGATCTTGATAATTTCACCCTGCACCATGTAATCCATTCCCTAAGTATAAGTAAGATTATTGAGTTCAAACCCGGAACAAAAATCCTGGATGCCGGAACAGGCGGAGGGCTGCCCGGAATTCCACTTGCTATAATATTCCCTGAGGTATC
>DOZA01000094.1 GCA_003518245.1 Bacteroidales bacterium
TGAACAAATTATTATAATAGTTTAGCATCTCCGGGCTGAGGAAAGAATCAAAACCCTGTGAAGGATCACCATAAAGGAACAGGAAAAAATCAGGTATTTTGACTATTTCTTCGTGTATTGCAGTAATATAATCTTCAATATACTCTCCTGCTTCTTTGTAGTATGCCTTGCAGAACTCATGGATAATATCATCTGAATTGCTGTCGGGGATCCACAGTAGCTTAGCTGTAAGGTATGATCTCAGCTCAAATAATTCACTTGGATTATTGCTGTGCTGTTCGAATATCCACCTGGCATTATTATCACGAAAAAACCTTATGTTAGGGCCAAGGGTATGTATATTCGGGAAGGGGGCAAGGAAGTTCGTAAACTGGGTTGTATAATCCCAAATCCGGATATTATCCGTTAATTCTTTCCACCCCCTAAGATCGCTGGTAAAGTCAATACAATCCTGTTCAATTGGTTTACTGCGATCGCACTCTATTGAACATAAGGTGACAAGAACATTATCGGCAGGCCTGGTTTTACATGGCTTGCGTGTATACTGGTAGGCAAGAGTTGAGATAGTCTTATCCGGAAACTGTTCGGCAACCTGATTTACAAACCTGATCATGGTTCCGCTTGCCGACCCTTCTTCCTCGTCAATGGCTTTACAGTCGTCACACTGACAGTGGAGGATATTATCGTTCTGACTGACAGACACTATGCCGGATTCAGGATGGCGCTTGAAATAAGCTGCTACCGAGTCAATTACTATTTCAAGCACATCAGGGTTTGTAAGGCATAACTGGGTTGTCAGTCTTTTACCATCACGCAGCGCATAGTATTCAGGATATTCGCCATAGAAAGAAGAAGCTGGCATAAACCTGTGGAAGGTATGCACACGTGCTTCAGACACATAGCCGGGGAAGGCTTCATATGTTACTTTAAGCTTATCAGCGAAATCATGATTTTCATAAAATAACTTTGAGTGCACAGTACGGATTTCAATCTCCGGGGTGTATTCATAGTCAAGGTCTGCACGGATGGATACTTTATCTGAACCTGGTATTATTTCAGCATCAGGGCTAAGCCACATGCAACCAAGCTCATTCTCGAGAAAGGAATAAACTGAATAAAGAACACTTTTTGAACTTCCTCCTCCAATAATTAAGTTTTCTCCTTCGACTTTATAAAAGACCGTGTGGGTATTTGAGAGCTCGTTTCCCGGGGTGGTTCCAATAAAGATGCCATGATTCGCTTCTGTTTGATCATCTGCAGTAATAACCGGGATATTAATACCCGAAATCTTTTCAAGATAATACTGAAGTTCAGTTGCTGAATGCATCACTATGGAGTCTGAGTCACTGCTTATGACTATTTCATACCCTGATTTTGAATCTTTAACTATATTAATTCTTCCAGGCGAGCAGGAGAAAAGAACCGAGGCCAGGGTTAGTAAAATAATTTTAGTTTTCATGAGGTATACAATATTTGTGCTTGGTTAAAACAACAAAAGAGTGCAATAATTATTTGTAGAGTTTGATTTGCCTTGCCATGTACTCAATATGTTTCGGTGTAGTCCCGCAGCATCCACCTATAATAGTGGCTCCTTCTTTAATCATTTCAGGGATATACCCGGACATTTCTTCAGGTGTTTCAGGGAAAATGGTTTCACCATCTTTAAAAACAGGCATACCGGCATTGGAGTGTATAATCACGGGTTTATCATGATCTACTCTCCTGATTTTCCTTATGATCTCAATCATTCCTTTGCTACCATTGCCACAGTTTGATCCAATGATGCTTACTCCCCATTCAATTAGTTTTGGGATTACGTATTCCGGATTATATCCCATCATTGTTTTGTAATCACCATCTATGGTTTTTTCGAAGCTAAATGTGCAGGCGACCGGAATATCAACTGACTCTCTTGCAGCCCGAATAGCAATTTCTGCCTCATCGGTGTCAGAGAAAGTCTCAAAAAGAATTACATCAACACCACCATCATGAAGAGCAATAGTTTGGGTTTTAAAAGAATCATAGAGCTGATCCGGTGTGACTTCTCCCATCATCAGTATTATCCCCGTTGGTCCTACAGATCCAAAAACAAGGTGGTCTTCACCTGCAGCTTTCCTGGATATTTCAGCAGAAGCTTTATTTATCTCGTATACCTTATCTTTCAATCCATATTTATCAAGCTTGAAAGAGCTGCCTCCAAAACTGTTTGTGAGGATTATCTGTGATCCTGCAGATATATAAGAAGATGCAATATCAAATACATCATCAGGCTTTTTCAGGTTCCATGACTCAGCACACTCACCGGGCCGTAGTCCTTTTTCATGTAACATTGTGCCCCATGCACCATCGGAAACAAAAATTTCCCCATCGATCAATTTTTTTAGAAGCTTGTATCGTTCCATAGCTACTTAGTGATTATCCCCGCTTCACCGCCACTTTCAATAAATCTGTAAATCGAAGCTATAACTACATCAAGGCCGCCGATCCATACTATATACAGCGCGATATTTATAAGCATTCTTCTTTTTATAAGCACTTCGGAGGATTTATCTTCGAGTATTAATGAATTCATTTATCGTTGTTTTAGGGTTAAAAATAATACTAAATTTATAATACCCGGATATGGGCACTTTTAATGGGTATTACCGCAAGCAATAGGAGGATTATATTCTATTACAAAAACCAAGGTCCTCAAGGAACCGGTCAATTTTGATTTCTGCCGGTGTAAACACGTATGCACTCAGGCTGTCTTCTCCGGAAATTTTGTAAGTATACTGTTCTGGTATAATCCTGAGGGTACTTTCTTTGCATGATAAACTGCAGAACAGGATGGGAAATAGAACAATACCTAATGATAAATATTTCATATTGTAAAATTATTGAATTTAATAAGTTCAACAGGTGCTCCATTATGCTCAACCATAGCTACTCTTGCACCTTCAGAAGGATGATCAGGACCTGAAATAATCTTGAAGTTCCGATTAGCTAATTCATGATCCAGGTCTTCCACAGATCACCAAAATTGCTGTTAAAGGCAACATGAGTATGTCCTTTTACATAGTGCATATAAGGCAGGGGACTGAAAAATACTGTTTTACCCTTTGTCCTTAATTTCCAGAGTATGGGATATACTGCTTTACCATTGTATATTATCCTGTCCGGTTTTTCTTTCAATAATATTATGTTGTTTAAGCAGGAGTTCTTTATTGGCATCCGACTGGTTAATAGCAAGCTTAAGGGCACCGGTAAATTTCTTTAAACCAGTGCTTCCTCCCATGGCGGCTTTGCCATCTTTACTATCCAGCAGCTCAATGTATTTTGAGCCCAGGGAAACAAACTCCAGTCCTGTATCATCAGCAAGCGACCTGAATTGTTCGGGGAAAGCACAAATAACATGATGCCCTTTTGCTTTCATTATCTGGCCTGTTGCTAAAAAAGGCTCCATATCTCCCCGCGTTCCGACCGATGTTAAAATGATCTTCATTATAGCTTTATTATGGAGTAGAACATTTTTATGATAAAAATAAGCGCTCTTTTGAATATATTGATCCTTGCTTGATTCTTTTTCAGGAGTTATTGAAACCAGTTTAATATGCCTCCCCTTTTTCTGAACCGGAGAGTAGCATTTCCAGAAATACGAAGGGTTTCGTTTTCACTCTGATGTTATACTCTTCGCCGCATATGTATCCTATAGAGTATAGTAATTATATATCATTGAGGGCCATTTAGATATTTTATCCTGTCTCCATTTGAATAATGTATATTCATTTAAACCTGATCTCTATTAATGGATTGATAATAACATTCTTGCGCCTGTGTTCAGGGCTGACTTTCAGTTTAACGAGTTTTCCATCTTTCAATATTCCTTCCACTATTGTGTTATAGGGTGCATGTAATTTGAAATCCACATCCCAGTCTTCAGGCCAGGAAGGGAACAGGAATATCTGTTCATCAAATGTTTGCATAATCATTTCCTGCAGGCCTATCATTCCTGAGCCACCCCAGTTATGATCGGGCACCCAGTCATGACCCGGGCCCCAGAATGTTGGGTATCTTCGTTCGCTATCCTGCAGTTTCCTGGTATTATAATCAGCTGCTTCCGCCGTCATTCCCATACGGGCAAAAAAGATTCCGTCCTGGTGCCAGCTTTTTATCACGCCTTTTCGAAAAGCTGGTGCCTTGTCATAGGTGTTCTTGAATATCTGTATCTCATCATCACCAATTTGATACTGGTCAAAAGGAAAAAGGGGATAGAACTGCGGTAATTCCTGGTTTGCTTCTTTTAACCACTCCTCGGCAGGCTTTATTATTTTTTCCCCTCCAATTTCGGCTATGGAGTAATCAGGTATCCTGTTCAGGAATCCCTTATAATATTCTTTTTCTTCAGCTCGCACATATTTATCATCAAGCTCTGATAACCTGTTCAGGCATGCCCGCAGTCCGGCTATCAGATCGCTGGGGTTCCTGGCTCCCCGGTACGACTCACATGATGTTGAGGGATATATTACCAGTTTGCCATTTGCATCCAGGGGATGACCTGTTCGCATTACCTGGCGTTTTTGATAATGTTCATCAAAAAAGAGAACAGAAGCTTTAATAAAGGGCATATACATCGAAATGTCCCTGCCGGAAAAACGATGGTATTCCAGTATCATATATGCATGTTCGAGCTGTGATTCCCAATGATATGCACATGATTGGTTGGCCATGATTCCCTCTTCTGCTATATCATTATATCCGGTAGCTCCTGTTGCGCGGGGATCACCGAAAGGGACTTCCTCCCCGCGTGCACGATGGCCATTTCCTTCCCATCCCCATCCGGCACCAAACACAATACCGGGTGCACTCATATATTCGCTGAAGGCGGCCCCATCATGCCCGAAATGTTTTCTTACCCTGGCCGTAGCCCCGGGCAAGCCTTTCCTGTACAGTTCGAACTGGGGTATGATAGCATCAAAAAAGGCGGCTTTTAACATCGGCCAGTACAACAGTCGCTGGTTTTGTGCCGTATGCACTGCTCCTCCCCACTGCCTCCAGTCAGGCTCATAGGCTGTTTTTTTACTTACCAGAACAGGATCGAAAATAAGGTTACCCCCGTTGAACTTGGTTGGATATTCACCGGAAATATTACCCCCGAGCTGGTACCTGAACAACTGGTAATTGCGACTCATCTGCCATACAGGATCAGACGGATCAGGGTGCCCGGGATTAATCATTATATGGCTGCGGTTCCAGAATTTATGCCACCATGAAACTGTTTTCTCAAATGCTTTATTATAATTCTGTGCAGCATTATAAATTGTTTTTTCCAGATTATTTTTCCATTCATCAAGTGTTTTTGCCTGCTCTATATGTGTTGCTATTATTACATGGTGCTTCTTTTTGGGCTTTCTACTTGTTAATGACCATGATTTATATGGTGTTACCTGCTAAATACCTTCTCCTGTTGATGATGGAACAAGATCCACTCCGGATATATAACCACCAAAAGTGCGGTTTTCAATATCATCAAAAATATCATCAGCGCTTGCTTCAAGTCCCTGCTGCCTGATCAATACTTCGGGTATAAGTTTTTCTTCCGGGTTACGGTGGTAAAAAAGTATCCCTTCACCTGAGGTTAATACCTGGTCTTTTACCCTTATTACTTTGCCGGGATAGCCTTCAAGGCTAAAACAGGTAAAACGCTCCCTTCCATACTGTATAGGAAGCAGTTCCTTGTCAGCGGTGCGCCAGCTTTCATACGAAGCAGTAAGCTCTATATCTCTGTCTGATTCAATATCAATATGAACGGCCGGATTGTATACATCCACCCATATTTTTATCAATACATGTAGCCCGGTCCATCTGTCTGGGCTGCCTGACTCAATCTCAATAAAACCATCGGATAGTTTCAGTTCCTGCCTGAATAATGATTCTCCGGTTAAAGGATCAGGGTTTAATCGCAGGCGAAACCGTCCTATCTTGAGATATTCACCATTTTCACTCAGACACCCGCTTCTTTGTAGGTATAAAAGCACATCCCCGTTTTCGACCCATACATTGCATCCAATATCCCCTCCGACAAGGGGCATTGATTCACTGGCATCTTCACTCTGCTCTGTCCAGACGATATTATAGTCATTAAGACCGGGGTGCTGACAATCAGCCTTTCCATGAATGATAAAAATAGATACGCTGATTAAAAATAATAACCTTGCCAGCATACCCTGTTTGACTGTGTATTCGTTCACAACTATCCGAAACTTTAGAAATCTGAAAAGCCCCTTATCTTTGAGTTGACCAAAACTTAAAAGATAAATTATGGGACTTTTCAAACATAACAAAAATAACCACAAGCCAGT
>DOZA01000039.1:0-3116 GCA_003518245.1 Bacteroidales bacterium
CATTCCATATTCTGAAAAGACTTCATTCCAGTCATGTGCAAGACTTCCGGGTCCCAGGTTTCCTCTGCCCCTTCTGAGGTAGTTGTCCTGTAACCTGTCGATATAATTATTGCGAACAATAAACATTTCAGACAGGTCATACTCACCTTTACCCATGCGTATCAGTTCAGATTCAAAGAATGATGTGGTGGCAAAGCACCAGCATGTGCCTGTGCGTGACTGGTTTTTAACGGGTGTAGTCTTAAGGCTGACTACCGTAGTGAATTTGTAGCCCTCGGGCTGTTCATCTTTTTTTACTTTCTTTCTCTGAGCACTGGCATTCAGACAAAGGATAGCAATAAGAAAAATGCTAATTACTTTTGATTTCATGGCAATAAATTGTTTTGAATAATTTTCTACCAAATTAAGATTTTATTATGACAGTTGAAGCAAAAATGTTCAGTAATATGATGAACAGATTGTATTTATACGGGCAAAGTCTTTCATAAGTCCAGAAGGGCTTTCATCCATCCGAGTATCTTTTCCTGTTCATCTTTTTTGCACAGGTCAAGGCTCTGGACACACAAGAACTTAATATCCTTGTTATCCTCACATAGTCTGGTTTTCTTTTCAATATCTCCCGGGCCTCGATTATATGGCTGCAGGTAAGCTAATCCAGGATCGGCTATCTGCCTGTTGCCGGCGCGTAACTGCAGATGATTTGAGAGTGCTATAAAAGTAAACTGTGCATGATTACGAAACCGGTATGCAATGTTTTTTTCAAGCGCATGAGTATTCTTATTAAAAAAATCTTCCACTGTTTTACGTTCGGCTGTATGAGGGGTGTGACTGTTAGTAAAATACCTTCTCCTGTAACCTGCCAGGTAAGCAGAATTCCATTGTCCCATATGGAAGGAAGCCCTGGGCTGGTAATCCGTATTTCCCAAAACATATTTATTTATACCTTTTTTCATAGGATCCCATAGTATCCTGGGTAAAGGAAAGGGAACCCACCTGCCACGCATCACAGGCTTACCGTTAATAAACCAGTCCTCAGGCTGTATATTCCTTATCAGGAAGGTATCATCATTGAAGTAGACAAAATTTCCTGAAAGACCTTTTATTCTCCAGATCATATTACCTATTGATATGCTATTGAAGGTGGGTAAATATTTTTCAAAGCCCTCGAAGATTTCTTTATGATCAACAATCCTCAGTGATTTCAGCTTTTCAGGGAAATAGGTTTTAATATCATTGTAAAGATCCGGATCCTGTCCATCGGTAACAATAAAGATATTTCTTACAAAGGGAGCAAACTTCATAATAGAAAGAACACAATACCTGATCTCATTATTCGATGCAAAGCGTGTTGAATGTGCACCTAAACTGAGGCTGGCACTTGCGCCTTTAGTTATGTAACGATTCCTTTTTTCAGCCAGTTCAGGATCATTGCCATCAACCCATGCAATTACCACATCAATTGGATGGTTTTTTCTATGTTTAAAGTTTTCTGTCATCTTTGCCAGTGCTTAAAATCCTGTCCATCCACTTAAATATTCTTTCCTGCACCTCATTATCCATTATTTCAAGGCTTTGAACGCATACTGATTTAATGCACGCGTCATTTTCGCACTTACTTATTTTTCTTTCCAAACGTTTGTTTGAATAGTATGGATGCAAATAGGTCAGGTTGAGTTTTGCGAACTGTTTATTCCCATTCAGAATCTCTAAATGGTAAGCCAGAGCAGGCATGATAAATTGATGCTCACTTCTGAAGCGGTAAGATATGTTTTTTTCAAGTAACTCTTTGTTTTCGGTGAAGAAATTTTCCAGCCTTTTCTTGTTTAAGGGATGAGGTATGTGGCAGTAAAAATAATATCTAAACTTCATTCCAACCAGCTTGGCAGCCTTCCACTGCCGAAGGTAAAATGACAGTCTTGGCTGGTAATTATGGTTTTTACGGATATTCTTGTTTATAACTATTTTTATAAAGTAACTCAGCATCTTTTTGTAAGGAGGGATTTTCCATTTCCCCCTGAGAACGGGCTTGCTATCACTAAACCAGTCTTCAGGCCTTATCTTTCTTATCAGGAATACATCATCGTTGAAATAGATAAAATTTTCGGACAGGCCCTTTATTCTCCAGATCATTGATTCTATCGATGAGCTGTTAAAACTTGGCAGGTATTGCTCGAATCCACTGAATATTTCTTTGTGATCCACTATTCTTAACGTGTTTGATCTCCCGGGGAAATATCTGTCAATTTCTTTGTTTAGGTTGGGATCCTGGTCATCGGTGACGATGAATATATTCCTTACAAAACTGGCGAAAGTCAGAATTGACAGAACACAATATCTTATTTCATTATTAGATATAAATCGGGTTGGAAGAGCGCCGGAATGATTACTGGTTTTATTTTCTATGTTAAGGTAATTGTTCCGCTTCTCAGTCAGCACAGGGTCATTACCATCTACCCATAATATAACTGCATCTATTGGATGATCAGACTCTTTAAGGTTGTTGGCTGACATTTTTTTATTTTAAAGGTATCCATTTTAATTTTTTTTCGCAATTTTGACCTGAACATACATAAAGCTCAATGACCGGCACCAGTCTCCCAAAAATTGCGGTAATATCAATGGTAAGGAATGCCAATTTTTTTGCTTCCAGGTGGATTAAATATTATGGTCAGCAACTGGGGAATGAGAACCTGTTCCTTATTATTGATGGTCATGATCAGCCCCTTCCTGAAGGGCATGAACACATCAGTTTAATCAGATTACCCAGGAGGGAGCAAAGCAGGTCAAGGGGCGACCGAAGCAGGGCAAGATTAGTCTCATACCTGGCAAGATCTTTATTTCACAGGTATGATATCATCATCGCTCATGATATTGATGAGTTCCTGGTAATTGATCCGGCAAAGAAGAAGACCTTCAGTGAATTTTTCCGGCGGCCGGGAAGAAAATCATCGCTATCAGCCCTGGGATTAGATGTAGGACAGCATCTTAAAGAGGAAAAACCTTTGGATATCAGCAAGCCTTTCCTTGAACAGAGGAGCTATGCGCATGTTTCAGCACGTTATACCAAGGCGGTGGTTGCAACCAGGCCTATTACCTGGGGCTCAGGATTTCACAGG
>DOZA01000039.1:3161-8001 GCA_003518245.1 Bacteroidales bacterium
ATGGTTGACTATAATACCTCCATGGAAAAATTAAATGATCAGTCTCTTCTGAAAGAAGGATGGAAGAGGCATCTTAAAAGAAGATACGAGCTTTTTGACCTTATACAAAATTCCACTGCTATTGAAGGTGATGACTTTTTTAAACAGGCAAGGAGGAGACAGAGTCTGTTTCGCCCATTATATGCACTAAACAAGCCAGGCATGCTCAGGGAGAAACCTGTTATAAAAATACCAGAACGTTTCAGAAAAATAGTGTAACAGACTGGAGTATCAGTTATAAGGTAGGATAAAATGCATCCTTTATATGGTCCAATTCATGCCTGGGACCATCCACAACAATGGTAACTATATCAAATCTCGCCTCTTTATCAATATCATTTCTCTGGATATATGTTTGTGCAGCATATATAATATTGCGTTGTTTGGGCACCGAGACTGCATCACGGGGGTGCAACTGGAAATCTGCCATCCTGGTTTTTACTTCAACAAAGATTATAAATTCGTCATCTTCAGCTATAATATCAATTTCTTTACGCCCGGCAACCCAGTTTTTTTCAAGTATATTTAAACCGTTATCCTTGAGATATTTTATTGCCAGACGTTCACCTGTTTTACCCAGCGAATGAGATTGTGCCATAATAAGAATATTCAGACTATACTTCTATTATCTTGTTTTTAATTGCGTAAAGGATCAGGCTTGCTGTATTTTTTGATTGTGTTTTACTCAGAAGATTAGCCCTGTGTTTATCTACTGTTCTTTTACTTATAAACAGCTCATCGGCTATTTCATGGTTTGATAGTCCCTCGCATATCTTAAGTAATATTTCTTTCTCACGTTTTGACAGGTTGGCATGTCAGGTTTCGGTTTCCCTGGAGCGTATTTTCTGAATGACATGCTGAAGCAGTTCCTGGGAAAAGTAACTACCACCATTATAAACCGTTATTATTGCTTCTTTTACTTCATTGATATCTGAATCTTTCAGCAGGAATCCTTTCGCCCCAACTTCCACCATCCTATGATAATATTCTTCTTCACCATACATTGAAAGAGCTATTACCTTTAAATCAGGGTTTATTGCCATCCCTTTCCTGGTAGCCTCTATACCATCCATTACTGGCATGTTGATATCCATAAGGACAATATGGCACTCTGCATTATTTATAATGTTTAACACCTCTTCTCCGTTAGCGGCCTCACCGGTAATTTCAAAATCCTCAAATGCATCGAGCAATATCCTCAGTCCATTCCTGAACAATTTATGATCATCAGCAAGGACTATTTTTATGTTACTCATAATACTTCGTTTCCTTCTCTGATATTAATCTTTATAAGTGAGTGCATACCTTCACCTTTTTTGCTTTCCATGACAAAGATACCATTTACCGATTTAACCCGGGTCTGTATATTTGAAAGCCCCATTCCCATATTCTCTTCACTTTCCAGTATGTCGGGATCAAATCCTTTACCGTCGTCATTATACTGCAAAATAATGAAATTTCCATGGATATTCAGATCGATTGAAATGATTGATGCCCCGGAATGTTTCATTGAATTATTTATCAGTTCGCATAACGACCGGTAAATTACAGCTTCGATATCACTGTTGAGCCTTTGTTTACCCACATCGCTGTTAAGGGTGAATTTAATATCACTTGCTTTGTTTATCTTTTTAATAAATGAACTCGTGGCACTTACAAGTCCGAAATTTGTCAGTACATGAGGGCTCAGGGTATTTGAAATATCCTTGATGGTAGCAATAGCCTCATTCACCACATGGCTGGCATTATTAATAATATCCTTATCAACAGGGTCGTTTGCCCTGGAAGCCAATGCTGTTATTGACATTTTAACTGTTGACAGCAGGGGCCCCAGATCATCATGCAGGTCTTTAGCAAAACGTTTCCTCTCATTTTCTTCTGTACTGATTATGGCGTGCAATACTTTTCTTTCTGATTTTATCCTGTCAATGTCTGCTTTTTTGAGAGATAAAAAAAGTTCTCTTATTAAGATTACCCCGCCAAAGATCATTATCGAAATAAATGCTCCCATCCACTCGTCAATTATTGCCATATCCATTGTTTCTTCACCTCGGGTCAGTTCAACGAGATGCATAATTTTCCTTATGGCCATAAAGGTAAAAGCCAGGGAGAGCAGTATCCACGACAGCCGGTATTTTGTCAGCCTCATAAAGCGCAGGGCTATTGAAGCTGCTACTATCTGCAAGCCGATAGAGATTACAAGGGCAAGTAGGCGAACCATTTGTTTTTATTATTGTTTACTATTACAAAATTAAGAGAATATTTTTGTCATAGGGTAGGCTGATGTTATTTGATAGTTCTTGTGAGCTGTTAAAATTATTTCCACGGAGTTATTAACAAAAAACTGTTAAGAAACTGTTAAAAACCTGCTCCGGTATTGTATATAAAATGTAACTGAAATGTAAAATATTTCAATGCCTAAAGTTATATCTTAGCAACCCATTTAGATATGACCAATAAATACGCTATATGGACGATAATAATCGAATGTTAAACAACCCGAACATAATTCTAACCTAAAATTTAAATACATGAAAAAGCGAATCTTGTTTATGTCGCTCATTGCGATGTTTGTGTCTGTTACTGTTGTTTTAGGGCAGGGTACCGTAACCGGTAAGGTTATAGACTCTGATAATGATGAAGCCCTGGTAGGAGCAACAGTTTATCTCAAGGGAATGACAAGGGGTACCATTACTGAGACTGACGGTACTTTTATGCTTGCCGTACCTGCAGGTCAGCAGACTGTTATAGTATCATTCATCGGTTATGATGACCAGACCTTTGATGTTAATATTCCATCAGGACAGACCAAAGATATCGGGACTATTATGATGAAAATGAATACTGTTGGTCTTGCTGATGTAAATGTGATTGCATCTGTTGCAACTGATCGTTCAACTCCTGTTGCCAAGTCATCAATAAAAGGTCTCACTGTTGAGTCACTTGTTGGCAACCAGGAATACCCGGAAATATTGAGAAAGACCCCTTCAGTGTATGTAACGAAGCAAGGTGGTGGATTTGGTGATTCCAGGATCAATGTCCGTGGTTTCGATCAGCGTAATGTTGCTGTAATGATAAATGGTATACCAGTAAACGACATGGAGAATGGCTGGGTATACTGGTCAAACTGGGCCGGACTGGCTGATATGACTGGTCAGATCCAGGTTCAGCGCGGTCTGGGAGCCTCAAAGCTTGCAGTTGCATCAGTTGGAGGATCAATAAATATTATTACAAAAGCATCTGAAACAAAAGAAGGTGGGGCATTAAAATTAACCTATGGAAATGATAATTACATGAAAGCAGCTTTTGTCTATTCCACAGGTCTTAAGGATAATGGACTGGCTTTCACCTTCCAGCTTAGCCATACACGTGGTAACGGTTATGTTGATGGCACAATGTTCAGAGCATATTCATATTTTGCTTCCCTTTCAAAGGTGTTTAATGATAAACACACTCTTACACTTACCGGACTGGGTGCACCACAATGGCATCACCAGAGAAGTATTGGCTCATACGACGGTGTAACACTTCGTACTTTCGTCGATCCTGATAATACCGACGATCCATATACAGATATGGGTATCAGGTTTAATCACCTCTGGGGTTACCTTGATGGTGAGGAATTTACATGGAGAAGGAATTTTTACCACAAACCCAAATTCTTCCTTAACCACTACTGGGATATGTCAGACAAGACCAGCCTTAAAACATCAGCATATATTTCACTCGGTCGTGGTGGAGGGACAGGCCCAAGAGGAAAAATTAACGGACAGTATGATACCGACTGGGACTTCAGGTATAATGACAGCCAGTATGCAGATAAAGGAGCTGTCAGGTTTGATGATATTGTAAGATGGAACTCAGGTGGATCAGTTCCTGATTTTGGAGCAGATAAACAAACATGGGAAGACTATAATATAGGAGATCCTCCTGATAACCGCAGAGGACATTTTGCTGATAAATATGTTTCAACCAGCGGATATGGCTTTATCAGAAGAGCTTCAATGAACTCTCATAACTGGATGGGTGTGCTCTCAACCCTGACCCATAAGATCAGTGAAAACTTCAATCTTGTAGCAGGGATTGATTATCGCTACTACAAGGGTATGCACTACCGCAGGGTCAATAAACTTCTTGGTTCTGATGCATACTATGAAACAGATAATTACAATAATGCGGGTATATTCGTTTCCCAGGAAAAACCTGCAGGAGCTATTGTCGAAATGCAGAATGATACAGAAATTGATTATTATAATGATGGTCTGGTAAAATGGTTTGGATTCTTTGGCCAGTTAGAGTATAGTGCTGAAAAACTAAGTGCATTTGTGTCTCTTTCAGGATCAAACCAGGGATTCAAAAGAATAGATTATTTCAACTATGTCCAGAGTGATGATCTGCAGGCTCAACTGAGTTCTAACGGACAAACAATGGAGTCAGATTGGGAAAATCACCTGGGCGGTACCATTAAAGCAGGATTGAACTATAATATTAATGATAAACATAATATTTTCTTAAATGGCGGTTTCTTCTCACGTCAGCCTATTTTTGATAATGTCTTTATTAACTATGTAAACCAGGTTAATGAGGATGTTGTTAACCAGAAAGTATTTGCCCTTGAAGCCGGATACGGATTCAGAACTGCAAGTGTTGATCTTGATGTTAACCTCTACAGGACAGTATGGACCGACCGCCAGTTTGATCGTGGTGTTGACCTTGCCAATGGTAATGACGGACTTGCTCTTTTCTCCGGGGTGGGTGAAGTACACCAGGGTGTTGAGCTCGAGTTTAATATATTACCAAC
>DOZA01000363.1:0-449 GCA_003518245.1 Bacteroidales bacterium
CAGATCATTGAATCTTCATTCATTTCATTGTTCATACGATTCGTACCTGGAGACCATACATGGGGGATTTGGCTTATATGTTTCAGAGAATATTATGGGTGACCTGCTTAATGAACTAAGGGCAGGAGCTGCCTATTCTTATCATTTAAGGGCCGGCCGCGATTTATATGTAAATGCCGGGTTCATGGCATCTGTGATTAACCGGAGCATTGATGCAGGTAATATTATTTTACCTGATCAGGTTGACCCCCTGCTGGGACCTGTTTTAATATCAAATGAAACAATTTCCTCAGAATCACGTACTGTATTTGATGCGGGAATAGGATTCATGGTAAGCTACAGGAATTATCATATGGGAGCTTCAGTGAATCATATTTTCAAACCGGACATAACAGGCAGCAGGAAGGAAGAAGGAAATCCGGGAAGGCGATTGTCAGTACATGGAGCTG
>DOZA01000363.1:478-6893 GCA_003518245.1 Bacteroidales bacterium
CCGGGACAGCGGACCTGAGCCTGGCGCCAGGTTTTGTTATTAATGTTCAGAATAATAATATTATTTGTGCTGTGGGAACAAGTGTTAGCTATAAAGATCTGTCAGTGAACTTATTACCTTATTTTAGCCCCGGTAATAACCTGAGCTTTGTACAATCTGGACTGCATTATAAAACAGGAAGGGTAGAGCTGGGCTATAATTATAACTTCGCTCCATTGAGTAATGAAAAGTTGCTGCCATTAACACTTTCAAACCAGGTGTACATAGCAGTAGTTTTAAATAATGTTGAAAAAAGAGACCTTATTAAGGCAATAATATATCCCAAAATGTAGTTATATTTGAAAAATGGGAATACATTATATCAAAATTTGTTATATTTGAATTTGAATTAATATGACCAAAATCTTTCGTGTTATGTATAAATTCGCATCCTCATTAATAGTCGTCTTTACCGTTTTGCTCTTTGCTTCCTGTAACCGTGGAGATAACCCAAATGTCTCAACAACAACAGGCTGGACATACAACGATCTGGATAACGGAGGTTTTGAAGTTGTTCTCGGGGCTGAACAGGAAACAGGTCCCGGGCTGGTGCTTATTGAAGGAGGAACCTTCACAATGGGACGTACTGAGGAAGATGTCATGTATGATTGGAATAATCCCATCCGCAGGGTTACAGTATCATCTTTTTACATGGATGAAACAGAAATCCGAAACGTTGACTATCAGATGTATCTCTGGTGGCTCCAGAGGGTATATGTTGATTATCCCGAAGTGCATGTCAGGGCATTGCCCGATACACTGGTGTGGCGCGCACCCCTGGGATATAATGAACCATATGTTCAGTACTATTTCAGACATCCCTCATATAATAACTATCCGGTGGTTGGCGTAAACTGGTTACAGGCAAATGACTACTGCCTGTGGCGTACCGATAGGGTCAATGAGCAGATACTCATTGATGAGGGGATACTGAATTATGACCCCAACCAGGTTAATGAAAATAATTTTAATACCGACTCTTACCTCGCAGGGCAGTACGATGGTGTTGTAAACCAGAACCTCCCAAGCCTTGATCCCAACCAGGAAGAAAGACGTGTTAAGCTTGAAGATGGTATACTGCTTCCTAAATACAGGCTGCCAACAGAAGCAGAATGGGAGTTTGCAGCATATGCACTGAGAGGAAATACTTTCGAGGAAAGGATCTTCGAGAGAAGGATATATCCCTGGGATGGACATAATGTGCGCTTTTCAGGTAAAAGACACCGTGGTGAATTTATGGCCAATTTTGTCAGGGGAAGAGGTGACCTGATGGGTGTCGCAGGTAGTCTTAATGATAACGGATCTATTCCAGTTGATGTTAAATCATACTGGCCTAACGATTACGGGCTGTATTGTATGGCAGGTAATGTTAATGAATGGGTACAGGATGTTTACAGACCCCTTAGTGCAGAGGATATTGATGCTTTTAATCCGTTCAGGGGTAACGTTTATACCGACTATAGCAGGGATGCTAACGGCAACCTGCTTACAAAGGATGAACTGGGGCACCTGCAGATTGATACAGTGCAGGATGCTGATGTTGCCAACAGGTATAATTATCAGAAAGGAGACTACAGAAACTACCTCGATGGTGACTACCTGTCAACAATAGTGGAGAGTGGCGAATGGACAGGTGACGAAAGCCAGGGGACCGAATCAATGTACCTGCAGAATGAAGAACAATTTGTCTCATTAATAAATGACAGGGCAAGGGTGATAAAAGGTGGCTCTTGGAAAGACAGGGCTTACTGGCTGAATCCTTCCACAAGAAGATTCCTTGATCAGGAAGCTGCACGTGTTGACCTCGGCTTCCGATGTGCCATGATAAGAGTAGGAAGCCCGTCTGGATTTTAAAAAGATATATTATTTCTATTTTTAGGAGGTGTATCAAAAGCCAGTATTTAATATTGTCTACTTGATGGTGTAATATATATTGCTAATATTATGGTGTTTACCTCTTATCAAATGGCTTTTAAAAGTCAAAAAACTATTGTTTTTGACTTTTGATACACCCCCTTTTTTTTAGATGAAGACAGGTACAATATATAAAATACTGGAGGACAACAATTTCAGCCTGTCAACCGATTCAAGGAAAGTGTCGGAAGGAGATATCTTCTTCGCCCTTAAAGGTGAAAATTTTGATGGTAATGAGTTTGCCCCTGAAGCTCTCAAAAGAGGGGCAATAGCAGCAGTAATAGATAATCCACTGTTCGAATCGGAAAATACAATCTTGGTCAATGACGTGATAGATGAGTTGCAGGCCGTAGCTGTAAAATACCGCAGTAAATTCAATATTCCTGTGCTGGCCATAACAGGCAGTAATGGCAAAACAACAACCAAAGAACTGATAGCCAGGGTGCTGGCAAAAGATTATAAGGTGCATTATACCAAGGGTAATCTTAATAACCATATTGGCGTTCCTTTGACTATACTGGATTGCCCTGCCGACACCGAATTTATGATAGTGGAAATGGGTGCTAATCATATAGGCGAGATAAGGAAGCTTTGTGAAATTGCACAACCCAATTACGGGATAGTTACTAATATAGGTAAGGCCCACCTGGAAGGATTTAGCTCTTTTAATGGTGTGGTGCAGGCCAAGTCAGAAATGTATGATTATTTAGAGTCTGAAGGGGGATGTGTCTTATATAATGATGATGATAAAACCATCAGTGAATTGCTGTCAGTCAGGGGAATAAAGAAAGTGCCTTATACGCAACCGGGAGATCATATATTAGCGGTTCTGGAAATAAGACAGAATCCACAACTTGCTATGATCGCTCAGATTGATGGTGAGAAATACACTTTTGAGACAAACCTTTTTGGACTGTATAATAAGGAGAATATACTAGCATCATTGTCAGTAGGCCTGTATTTTAATATTCCTCCGGCTAAGATGCAAAGGGTTATAGAATCTTATATGCCTGATAATAACAGGTCACAGGTTTTTAAGACAGGTAAAAATATACTGATTTGTGATTCTTATAATGCCAATCCTGTGAGTATGTCCAGGTCAATTGAATCATTCAGGGATTATCCGGGGAATAAAAAAACAGTTATACTTGGTGATATGCTTGAACTTGGTGATTATGAGATTGAGGAACATGAGAAAATACTGACTGAGCTGGCTGCTATGGATGAAATGAATATCATACTTGTTGGTGAAATATTTGACTCCGTGGCACATAAATATAATATGCTTTCGTTTAACTCGCTTGAGCAATTGATGACATACCTGATCGATAATCCTCTGAGGGACAACCTGGTATTGGTTAAAGCCTCAAGGGCCCTGGGACTCGAGAAGATTTACGGACTGATGTAGTATAGTGATATCCTAAAATAACAATCATGTATGATAAATTAATGGATCCGATACTGAGACTTATGGGCCTCAGATATAAATCACATCCATGACATCTCAAGTATCTCTGACCTGCTTCCCAGCCTTACCCTTGGACCCCAGCTGCCAAAACCTGATGATACAATATAATGACAGCCATCAATAACCTTGTGACCGTATTGTAACCTGTATATACTGCTTGTGAGGTAATTAAGAGGCCACATCTGGCCGTTATGGGTATGCCCTGAAAGCATAATATCAAAACCTGATAGATTATTCTCTTTCTTCAATGGTGGCTGGTGGTCCATGATAATTACCGGCTTTTCCTTGTCTGCTTCCTTTAATAAGTCATCAAGATCTTTCCTGCGCTTGCCAGTGTACCGGAATGAATCCCTGTCCTTTCTTCCTGCAAGCTGGATGCCCTCGTATACCTCCACCACCTCGTCGAGGAGTATCCTGATACCTTTATTTTCAATATAAGGTATTGTCTTCTGGTAATTACCTATGTATTCATGATTGCCGGTAATGGCATATACATGACTGGCAGTTGATGGAAATGTCAGTGATTGAAGAAGGTCGTTCCTTAGTACAGGGTTGATTTCACCATCGACTATATCTCCCAGTAAAAGAACCATATCGGGTGAAATAGATTCCAGTTTGCCGGATAAAATCCTCATACTTCTTTTACGAATAATGCTACCAAGGTGAATGTCCGACACAGCTGCTATGGTTATCTCTTTAATATGTGAGGGTTTATTTAAAACAACCTCGTATTTCCTTACCACTGGAAATTCAGTGTTTGTGAACCCTGATATAATAAGTAATAAAGCCAGACCAAAGGATACGAGGTACGAGGCCTGTTTTACGGCATTTATATTATCAGGTGGAATAATATTGATAAGCACAAATAAAAACCTTAACAGGTCAGCTGCTATAAGTATTATTACAGAATAGAAAATGAAAGAGAGCCAGAAACCTCCTATAATATTGAGTATATCAGATGTTAAGGATGAATAATTGTGTTCAAGTATCTTCCCGGCAACGAATGAGAAGGAAAGAAGGATAAAAAGGATGGTATACAAGCTGTTGCCAATCAGATCACCGAAGGCAAATTCTCCTTTAAAATAAATGTAAATATTTGCAGATGAGTATATTATAAATACTATTATGAGAAAAATAACAATATCCCTGGCTTTCATTATTTATTGTGAATTTTCAGTCATTCATTAATTGCGAATATGTCCTTCGCTTTCTTATAAAAAAGCTAAAAACAAGACTTTTGTTCAATATTAATTCACCGGGATATTGAATTATATCCTTCTGCAACTCTTTTCTTTTGTCCCTTAAAGCTTTTCTATGCTGGTAATAATGAATGTGGGCTTTGACTACTTTAGAGAAAGCATTTAATTTAAGGGTGATTAAGAACCGGATTGCAGCAATACCATCAAGGCACATTCGTATAAACATTATTTTGTGTAGCTTCCTGCCGGGCAGGTTCTTGTATAAAAGGAAGAGATTGTTCCGGAAATTATAGAAAATTTTCATGGGTGAGTCATATGATAGTGTTCCTCCTCCTATATGATAAACCACCGAAGTAGGGATATACATGATTTTCTTTCCCTTATTGTTCAATCTCCAGCACAGGTCAATTTCTTCCATATGAGCAAAGAAGAAAGGATCGAAGCCCTCGTATTCCTTCCATGCTGATGACCTGATGAACATGCATGCACCGCTGGCCCAGAAAATTTTTTTTACATCGTCATACTGCCCACGGTCTTCTTCTGTTATATTCATCACCCTTCCCCTGCAGAAGGGATAACCATATTTGTCAATAAACCCGCCTGCAGCACCTGCATACTCAAATTTACTGTTATCAGCATAGCTTAATATTTTAGGCTGGCAGACAGCTGTGTCAGGGTCGCTGTCCATATAACTGATCACCGGATCAAGCCAGCCGGGACTTACTTCGACATCAGAATTAAGCAGTACATAATATTCTGATTCCACCATTTTCAGTGCTTCATTATACCCACGGGCAAAACCATAATTATAGCCGAGTTCCAGTAAGGAAACTTGAGGGTGTTTTTGCCTTACATATGCACATGAATCATCTGTGCTTCCATTATCAGCAACATATATGCTGCAATTATCAGACAGTGAATATTTGATAACCTTGTCAAGAAATTTTTCCAGGAAAACCCTGCCATTCCAGTTCAGTATTACGACCGAAGTTTTAATCATGCATCTGCCGGTTTTTTATGTTTCCACCTTCTGTGTGACCACATCCATAGCTCCGGTCTGCACCGTATCTGTTCTTCAAGTAATCTGACATGCTTTTCTGTCAGCTCTAAGGGTTTTAGCTCTGAAGGATCGTCGGTGACCATCTTAGCTTTGATCTCATAATATCCCCGCCTGACCTTATCAACACAGAAGTATACAACGGCCATATTATATCTATTTGCCAGTTTCTCAATACCAAGGTATACCGGTGTATCTTGGTTAAGAAATCTTGTCCAGTAACGGATTTCCCTGCGTGGAGGAGTCTGATCAGCAACAAGCCCGGTCAGGGTGTTTATTCCGTTATTGAAATAATTATAAATGACCCTCCCGGTTTTCACCATAGGGATTAGCTCAATACCATACTGGGACCTGAATTTATAAAAATACCTGTCAAAATATTTGTTGGTGAGTGGTTTATAAACTGTGATGACCCTGTATTTGATGCTGAGAGGTAAGCTGATGACCCACTCCCAATTTCCATAATGCCCGAAAACAGCTATGATGCTGCGACCTTCATCATTAAGTTTATCAAGCATTTCGGGGTTGATTACCCTGTATCTTTTCCTGATCTCGGATGCCCTCATATGTTGTAGCTTGAGTACCTCTATGAATAAATCCGAAAGATGCCTGTAAAACTTTTTCGAGATATTTTTCAGCTCTTTTTCACTCTTGTCCGGGAATGAGTTTCGTAGGTTTTTTATTACAACCTTTTTCCTGTAAGCTATGATATGGTATAAGATGAAACAGAAAACAGGT
>DOZA01000395.1 GCA_003518245.1 Bacteroidales bacterium
AGTATATATTTCTCTTCATCTTCAGAAAGGGCATCGGGTACAGGATTAAAAGAATACACCTTTTTAAGTGTTGTATTCCCCCCTATTGCCCTGGGCTCGGTTGATGGATCTGCCTGGTAATGATCAAAATAGCAATGTGTGCCAGGACTCATCACTACATAATGTCCACTATGTGCCGCTTCAATGCCTCCCGACATTCCTCTCCAGGACATCACTGCAGCATTGGGTGCAAGCCCGCCTTCCAGTATCTCGTCCCAGCCTATCAGCTTCCTGCCATTGGCAGAAAGGAATTTTTCTATTCTTTTAATAAAATAACTCTGTAGCTCAGCCTCATCTTTAAGTCCTTCTTCCCTTATACGTTCCTGGCATTGGTTGCATCGCTTCCACTCGGTTTTATCTGCCTCATCACCCCCTATATGTATATATTCCGAGGGAAAAAGATCCATTACCTCGGTCAGTATATCCTCTATGAACTCAAATGTCTCATCCTTACCGGCACAGTAAATATCAGTTATGGGCCATAACCCTCCCGGAGGAACAGTAAAAGGTCCACCAGTGCATGAATATTCAGGGTAAGCAGCCAGTGCTGATGTAACATGTGCCGGCATTTCAATTTCAGGTATAATGGTTACCTGCCTTGCCCGGGCATATTTTACTATATCACGTATTTCATCCTTTGTGTAAAACCCTCCGTATGTAGCTATCTCACCCGGTTTTTGTGGCTCCCTGGCATTCCATGGCTTATCCTCACGATCGACACGCCAGGCACCCACACCTGTCAGTCGCGGATATTTTATTATCTCAATCCTCCATCCCTGGTCATCAACAAGATGCCAGTGGAATACATTCATCTTATGCATGGCAATAAGATCAATATAATGCTTGATAAATTCCACCGGGAAGAAATGCCTGCTAACGTCAAGATGCATACCCCTCCAGGAAAATCGTGGATAATCTTCAATATAAAGGCAGGGAATTTGCCATGACACCCCCACCGTCTCTTTTTCATATTCGAATTCAGGAGGTAATAGTTGCCTTACAGTCTGTATACCGTAAAATATACCGGCAGCTGAAGATGAAGAAATATGGATCTTCCGCCGGTTAATATAAAGCTTATAAGCTTCTTCTCCCTGTTCATCACCTTCTGTAAGCTCAAGGATAATACCTCTTGATGAATTAATATTATTGTCGATTGAGGGTTTATAACCTGTTGGAACAGCAATCATATCATTGAGAATATTTGCTGTTTCGTTAAGAAGGGAACTGTCAGATAAATGGATCTCAACAGTATTGTCAAGTTTAAAAACCCCACTCCTCTGCTCCATATGCACAGGCGCGGGTAACAAAACAATTTCTTTTACATCGCTATCCGTTTTACAGGAATAAAGTAAAGCGATAGAAAAAAATATTATAATATTAATAACTAATGCTTTCATAAATAGAGTATCTGGATTTATAATATTAATGCGGGAAATTATAAAATATTGGTAAGAAAATAAGTCAAACGCATTATTTTTGTTGAATTACAAAATATATGACGGGGCGTAGAAGATTATATACCCGGAATGTTTATTATTAATTATGAAAGAGCCTTTATTCGGCAAAACCATTGGTGAATTAATAACTATAGTAAAAGAAAAAGGATTACCTGCTTTTACTGCCCGACAGTTATCAGAATGGCTTTACAGGCACAGAATCAACGATATTGACAGCATGACTAACCTGTCGAAAAAAGCACGTGAGGGCCTGAAAAGCAATTATACCATTGGTCATACGGCACCTGTAAATATTATGGAATCTATTGATGGCACTAAAAAATATCTTTTTTTTGCCGGTGAGAATAAATTCATAGAATCAGCTTATATCCCTGAGAAAAGCAGGAATACTCTTTGCCTCTCCTGCCAGGCAGGTTGCAGGATGGGCTGTCATTTCTGCATGACTGGCAAACAGGGACTACAAGGAAACCTTACTACAGGTGAGATACTGAACCAGCTTGTTAGCATACCTGAATCGGATAAGGTCACCAACCTCGTATATATGGGTATGGGTGAACCATTTGATAACACTCAAAATGTTATTAAATCAATAAATATTTTAACATCCGAATGGGGGTTTGCCTTGTCGCCGCGCAGGATAACTGTTTCCACTATAGGTATAATACCCGGGATAAAAGAATTTCTTGAATCGACAGATGCGCACCTGGCTGTCAGCATGCATACACCTTTCAGTAATGAACGCATAAAACTGATTCCTGCAGAGAATAAATACCCCCTTGATGAAATAATCAAAGTGTTAAGGGATTTTGACTGGGGCAGGCAGAGAAGGATCTCATTTGAATATATTATGTTCAGTGGCTTAAACGACAGCGACCGTCATATTAACGAACTGTCACGCCTGCTTGGCGGCCTACGCTGCCGTATCAACCTTATACGTTTTCATTCAGTGCCCGGCTTACCTTATAAGAGCAGTGATGAAGCAACAATAACAGGATTCAGGGATAAGCTAACAGCCAGAGGCATAACCACAACCATCAGGGCTTCCAGGGGTAAGGATATTATGGCTGCCTGCGGTATGCTGTCAACGATGGAAAAGCAGGGGAAGAAAGCAAGTAGCAGGGATAAATGATCCCTCTATATTTCCAGGTTTGACAGTTCCTGTGTTATTTCAAAGTCATATTCAGGGTATTCGTAAATGGGTATCCTGGGTTCTGTTTCCCCCATTGAGTATCCCCAGATACTTTCATATTCTTCCCGGTTTTCTCCCAGCTCAGCAAGCTGTTCAAGATATTCACTTATGGATGTTGACTCGATAATTATCACCTTACCCATCTTATGAATAATAGGGCTGTGTACCCTGGTCGGATCATGATCGAATTCGAGTATCCTCCTGCCGTATCGTGTTATCCCTATAACCCTGTAAGTAAGACTTTTCCCCACGCCAGGCAGGTTAAGCACATTCCTGTCGGTTGACATAAAGGGAATATCAGCTTTCTGCCTTAGTGCATTAATATTCTCCAGCATGTTTTCAGCATCCTCCGGGAATCCTTTTATTTCATCATAGTATTTCTCCGGAATAAATCCCATAATTTTTTCTTCAATCTGTTCCTGTACAGCTCTTGCATTAGGTGCAAAATTGAAGTTATTTTCCATATACCCTTTCACTGAAAAGGTATAATAAGTAAGGACACCTGTATCATTCAGCACTTTTCTCAATTTTGATGTATGACCTCTCCTGGATGCTGCCGTGGTAAACACCAGTTGATTGGTAACAGTCCACCCTGCTGATATCAGGTGTTTGAGACCTTCTTTTGCTTCAGGGGTTACTTCCATTGGCGATTCAAAATGAGTCTGGATAATAAACTGCTTTATACCTATTGCAGAGGCCTTTTTCTTAAAGTTCCTTAATATCTCTGACAGGTTATGATCTAATCTCTGGGGAAGATATACAGGCAACCTTGTTCCCAACCTTACCCTCTGTATTTCAGCATGTTTCTCTCCGTTCTTGAGGTTCTTATTAGCTTTCTTTTTCCTCAGTGCCATCTCATATACGGCATTGAGTATTTTTTCCAGCGACCTGTCACTGCTCATAAGTGCATCTCCACCCGTAATAAGGATATCTCTCAACTGCGTATCCTTTTCAAAATAGGTCATAATATCTTTCAGTTTTTCATCCCATGTTTTCCTGGGCTTTAACTTATCGAGGTTAAAATTTAAGTGCCCGCTCTGAAAATCGTACATACGCTGACATGATGAGCATAATCCCCCGCAGGCACGCCCCATTGTGTCGGGTATAAGTATTGCAACTTCGGGGTACCTCCTGTGGACATTATTATGCGTAGGCAGTATCCATCCCGCAGCATTGGGTTTCCCCGGCTCAACCAGGTCTTCTTTTTCCCATGCTACAATATGACCAAACTCATCTACCAGCTGCTGGCTGTAAAGGACATAATACCTTATAGCCAGGTCAGCTCCTATAGCAAAATAAGGAACCCTAACATGCAGAAGAGACAGATAATAGGGATTGACGAAAAAAGGTATTCCCTTTGACTTTGCCTGCTTAAGTACTTTCATGGTATCCGGATCAAGCGAGTTACCCAGCATCTCGTTCAATAAGTCAGGTGTTCTGACAGCAAATCTGAGGTGAAATAATGGCTCTTTCCACCATTTGAGCATAATGAGAAATTTCTGCTCCCTTGATAATCCTTCTTCAAAATAATATTTCTTATCATTAATCAACCCCTCATCAATCTTATCAATAAAAATGTTTATAATTCTTTCCCTGTTTTCTTCCCTCAGCTTTACTATACGTGGGTCCAGACCCGAAGGGAACCGATCCATCCATGACCTGAGTTTTTTACTATCAGGCATTTTACAGAAATAGGTTCCTTCCAGCTGCCTGAAAAGGTACAGCATATCTTCAAAAAAGGCAGGTTTAGCTCCTCCTGTACCATGCGTTACAGCCATCCATATCATTTTCAAAGGATTACTGATGGCTTTCTCACCCCTGAGATTAAGGTCCTCATAAGATCTGCCTGCATTGTCAATATAGTCAAGTATCCTGATAGCCGCAAAATCTGTCCATTCAAGTTTCTCAAACTCCTCCCTGCCATTTGCCTCACCCCTGTAAAAACGGTATGCATCAGGCCTGTTTTCAAGTATACCGGTTACCCAGTCTTTAACTCCTATAAGAGCTTCTGTCTCATTTCTTGCGTTCCTCATTATCTCTTCAAGAACCGGGTTCTCTTTAAGCAATTGCTTCAGAACACGATGAGCTTTAACATTAATAGCTATCCTGTCAAGGTCTATATACGTTTCCATGTTGAGGAGGATTGATTAGATCTTTAAATGTAATAAAAATTGTATTAAAGATTATTATGATGTATATTTACTTCTGGATATATAGTGTAATTAATACATTTATTAACATTATGAAAAAGTATATATTTCTACTTACCTGCCTGGTGATTGCCCTGTCATCATGCAATACAGCTAATGAGGAATACAGGATAGAAACTGATGGTCCTGAGGTTGTAGATTTCAGGGTACTGCCTTTTGACCTCACACAGGTAAAGCTGTTGGAGGGGCGATTCAACCATGCTACCGAGCTGAACAAAAAAATATTACTGGATTACCAGCCTGACAGGTTCCTGGCGACCTTCCGTCTCGAAGCTGGTCTTGAACCCAGAGCCGAACACTATCACGGATGGGAAGATTATCCCCAGAGGAATCTTAACGGGCACAGTCTGGGGCATTATATGAGTGCCCTGGCAATGATGTACAGGACAACAGGTGAGAAAGAATTTCTTGACAGGCTAAATTATATTGTTGATGAACTAAAAATATGCCAGGAAGCCGATGGTGGTGGATATATAGGAGCTCTCCCCGGGGCAAAAAAAGTATTTGAAAAAGAGGTAGCAGCGGGAGATATACGCTCAGCAGGTTTTGATCTTAACGGTTACTGGGCTCCGTTTTATATTATGCATAAAATACTTGCAGGGCTTAATGATGCCTATCTCCTCTGTGATAATGAGAAAGCTCTTGAAGTATCACTTGCCTTTGCTGACTGGATCAGTGGCATAGTAAAGCCACTGGATGATGAGCAATTACAAAAGATGCTTCATTGTGAGCATGGTGGTATCAATGAGTCTTTTGCCGAGTTATATGCTATTACCGGCGAAGACAAATACCTGGAAACGGCAAGAACATTCTATCACAAGGCTATACTTGATTCTCTTGCCAGCCAGTTTGATGTATTGCCCGGGAAGCATGCTAATACACAGTTCCCAAAGCTTATTGGTCTTGCCAGGCTCTACGAATTAACGGGTAATGAACAGGATCGTGAAACAGCGGAATTTTTCTGGGACAGGGTTGTTCATCATCATTCATATGTTACCGGTGGTAATGGTTTCAACGAGTATTTCGGACAGCCTGACGAGTTAAGTGACCGTCTTGGAGAGGGAACTACAGAGACATGCAATGTTTATAATATGCTCAAATTATCAAGGCATATTTTCACCTGGGAAGCTACAGCCGAAGTAGCTGATTTTTATGAAAGAGCCCTTTTCAACCACATTCACTCATCGCAGCATCCTGAATCAGGTCACGTCATCTATAATCTTTCACTTGAGATGGGTGGCTTCAAAAGATACCAGGATCCCGGTTATTTTACCTGCTGTGTGGGTACAGGTATGGAAAATCATGCCAAGTATGCAAGGAATATTTATTTTCATAATGACAGGGAATTATTTATAAGCCAGTATATAGCTTCAGAACTGAAATGGGAAGAAAAGGGCCTTAACATGGTAATGGAAACCAGGTACCCCGACGAGCAGGATGTAACTATCGGTTTTAAGAATGAAGAACCTGTGGAAACGATTATACAGGTCAGGTATCCCTCATGGGCTCAAAAAGGGATAAAAATAACAGTCAATGGCAGGAAAAAAACTGTCAGGCAGGATCCCGGGACATTTATCCCGCTTAAAGGGGAATGGAAAGCAGGTGATAAAATAGAAATAGAAATACCATTCACTTTAAGACTTGAGGCAATGCCTGACAATCCGAAAAGAGTGGCATTAATGCATGGTCCTGTGCTACTTGCCGGCGATCTTGGTCCGGTAAAGGATCCCGGGGCATACGATCCTATGTATGTGCCTGTGCTGATAACCGAAAACAGGCCCGCATCAGAGTGGCTTGAGCCTGTTGAGGGAGAGACCAATTCACTCATAATGAGTAATGTCGGGCAGCCACGTGATGTTAAACTTATACCCTTCTTCGATACCCATGACAGGAGGTATACGGTTTACTGGGACATCTTTTCACACGAGGACTGGGATAATAAAAAGGAGGAATACAGGGAGAAGGAGGAGCAAAGGAAGCAACTTGAACAGCTTACTGTTGATTTCGCCCAACCTGGAGAAATGCAGCCAGAGAGAGATCATAATTTCAAAGATCAGAACAGCAGTCCTACAAGGTTCAGAGGAAGAGCAGGAAGGCAGTCCAGAGGAGGGTGGTTTTCATTTGAAATGAAGGTGCTGGCTGACTCACCTGTAATCCTGGTTGTTGATTATTGGAGCCAGGAAAGAAGGAGAACCAATTTTGATATTCTCGTTAATGATAAGGTTATAGCCTCCGAAACAATTTCGGGCAGCGAAGAAGATTTTATCAGTGTAAAATATCCTGTTCCACGGGAGATAACAGTGGGAAAATTTGCTGTAACTGTCAAATTCAAAGCAGATGGAGAATATTCTATTGCCGGTCCCGTTTATGGGATCAGTATAATAAAGGACATAGATGATTAATGAGCCCTTCGATGAGTCCCCGATGCTCGTTCAGGGTAAGTTATGAGTTATTAATCGGGCAATGTGAATCCCCGAAAACTCGAGCTTAGTCAAAAGCTCAAACGCTCAAATTTCTAGTTTGTTCGTGTTGTGACCTTATCTGAACCTATAGGCTCTTCTCCCCTGAACATTCTTATTGTTTCATCCTGCAGAAGGGTCCATATTGAATAAACGCCTTTAGCGGTACCTATGGGTACATTCAGACAATTTATAGCTGACATCACTATAATAAGTATCCTGGCCCACTCACTGTAACTGAACAGGCCAATGCCACCTACGATACTGAGTATTGATACAAGAGCAATCATAGCAGGTACAAAAATCTTGATTGCTGTTAGCACCTTTAACGGTATATCTTCCCCGGCCACGAAAGACTGGGCAAAATTAATTGACATGAATACTACCAGGGCTCCTATCAGTCCCAGTATTGCAAAGACGATATGCAATGTACCTACTACGGTTACATGCTTTTTCATATTTCTAACCTTTTCCATCTTGCTAGTTTTTTCCTAAAGTTAAATATTTTCTATAATTCTAATGTTAATACACCGGCTTAATCCATTTTTCTTTTTCACCATTCCTGCTCTCAGCAGCCCATAATATTCCTCTTTTCATTATTTCAAGAGCTTCGGGCACATTGAAATCAGCAGCAACATGTCCAAGAGAAGAATAAAACACCCTTCCCTGGCCATAATACTTCTTCCATGCCACAGGTATAACACAGCCGTCAATCCATTCAGCATGATCACCGTTAAACTCAGTGGTAGCCAGCACTTTCACATTTGGATCGACATGCATATAATATTGTTCTGAGTGCATTTTAAAATCATCCAGTCCTCCTGTTACGGGATCCTCCCTGTCGGTTATATTCACCTCATAATCAATTACTCCCCCGGGATGCGCAACCCATTGTCCACCAACCATAAACTGATATTCAGTATTCTGCCGGAATGAATCGCCCAGGCCGCCATGCCAGCCTGCTAGGCCCACACCATTTTTAACGGCTTTGAGCAATGCCTGTGATTGTTCCCCACTTATGTTTCCCATAGTCCATACCTGTATAATCAGGTCTCTTGTTTTCATCATTTCTTCATCAAGGTATGAGTCAAGGCTATCAGATACAATAATCTCAGCGCCGGATTTTTTTAACCATGGTACAAAAATATCACGGCACTTCTCTGGTTCATGGCCTCCCCATCCACCCCATACAAACAGGATCCTTTTATTATGCAATACTTCATCCTGTAATTGCTTAATACTGGATCCTTCCAGGGGCACTGAGCCAGCTATAATTGTCGCGCCTGCTAAGAGTGAGGTCCTTTTCAAAAAATTCCTGCGGTTCATGGGCAACTATTCTTGATTAATATTAGTCTGTAAAAAAAAAGAAACATATTAAGAAAGCTTCATTAAGCCTGATTTCGTAACTTTGCTATATTAAACGGTCTTTAGGTCTTGACGGCTCTTAAAATAACCAATAATTACATAAACTTACAGTATAATTTAATAAAATATGACCAAGATGAAAAAGAGAGTTTTGTTTTTTGTTGCCTTTTTATTGATTGCTGCGGGTATTTCATCCTGTGAAGATGTCCTTGAAAACTGCAAAATTTGCAGGCTTAACACTTACGAAAATGGGAATCTCATTAACTCGGCACAGGAAGCTGAATATTGTGGTTCAGAATTAATTAGGATACAGAGTACACCCCCTGTTACTATAGGATCTACTACTACTAAATGGGAATGTGACTGAATTATCAGTACCTGATGCCTATTACTGTTACATCATCAATCTGTGGGGTATCTCCTTTCCAGTCTTCAAATATCTGACTTAGTTTTTCACCCTGTTCCAGCATGGGAAATGGAGATAATTCAACAAATTTTTCTTTAAGGTTTTTCACCAAAAATTTCTTACCTTTTGGCCCGCCGAACTGATCTCCGTACCCATCTGAGAACATATACACGCAATCTCCTTTGATCAGATCCGTTTCCTGCATATCAAAAGGTTTCATATTATAATGAATGGCTACCGGCATCTTATTTGCTTTGAACATTAATAATTCCCTGTTACGTACAATACACAATGGATTGTTTGCTCCTGCAAACTGCAATTTGTTCTTTTTAAAATCTATAACTACTATGGTCATGTCCATCCCGTCTTTAACCCTGTCCTGGTCGATCGATTGCTTGAGTGAAAAAATTATTTCATCCCTGAGCAAATTAAGTATTTCATCGGGTCTTGTTATGCCCCTTCCATTAATAATTTCATTAAGCATTGTCACACCCAGCATGCTCATAAAAGCACCGGGTACGCCATGCCCCGTACAATCGGCAGCTATGATTATTTGAAGGTGATCTTTTTTATTGACCCAGTAGAAGTCACCACTAACAATATCCAGTGGTTTATACAGTACAAAATGCTCAATTTCATCACTGAATAGTTCAAGCGAGGGCAAAAGTGCCGTTTGTATGCGTTTTGCATACATTATACTATCTGTTATATGCTTTTTCTGGTATGCTATCTGGTCCCGTTGTGATTCAGCAATATCCCTTTGTTTCTCTATCTCATCTTTCTGGGTAAGTATGGTCCTGTTTTTCTCTTCCAGTTTTATGTTTGCCTCCCTTTTTATCCTGTATCCTCTATAGATATAATAAGCCAGGAAGCTAAGCAGCAGGAGGACAAATATTGCTGCATACAGCATTATTTTTTGTTTTTCTATTGACTCCAGCTGTATTTTTATTCTTTCCTCCTGCTGGTTTATGAGTGAAAGCTGTTCATCTATCTGTGACAGTTGCCTGTCGATATCGTCACGCTGCATTGCCAGGGTATCTTTCTGAGCATTTACTTCGGCCTGCTGTTCTTCAATAAGTCTTTTCTGTGTTTTTATCTCGTCTGTTTGTCTGTTGATTAGTTCTGCCTGTATTTCCAGTTCCTTTTGTTTGGTAACAAGAGTGTTTTCTTTTTGAGATATCTCCCTGTCGAGGCTGTCAAGGAGGTCTTTCTGCTTTTCTATTTCGGCTGCCTGTTTCTCTATTATTTCCTTTTGCTGGCGTACCACTTCCAGCTGGTGCTCAAGCTCTTCACTGGTAACATCATATAATTTCTCCCAGTCTTCCCTTGTTTTTACTGCCTGGAACAACAATGTTGAAGGTATAGACAGACCGGCAGATGATAATTCTTCTTCATTGATCTCAAATTTCGGATCACCATTAACCACAATGAAGTTGAACATTGATTTCCCGAACTCATATCCTTCAGTTATGAGCAGTGTTTTTTTACCCTGTATTTTTCTCTTAATGGTATTTAGATCAAAGCCTTCATTTTTTGAAACATACAGCAAATTTGTATACTCTATTCTTTCTTCATTCCTGAAGACCACAATGTTTATGGGAACACCCTGTATCTCGTTTCTTACTTTTGCAAGGTTTCCCATTTCCCAGTAGAGTTCCGTATTTTTTGATACCACACCTATCTTAAACAGTGCAATTGTATCAAGAGCCTTCCCGTAATCAATGTATTTGGCTATATCAAAAATATATAAAGCCCTTGTCCTGTTATCAAAGCCCTCCTGGGCATATACACCTGTCAGGCAAAACATTAATACCGCGATCAGGGTTAAATTATTTTTATTCATTGAAAGAAAATTTAATTGCCTACTCTAATTTCAAAATAATTATCTGTAAATGCAAGTTAAAGAATAATGTTATTTTCTTGTGAATATCTTGTTCACAATTCAGTTTATAAAAAATTTTTTATATATATTCATATCGTATTTTTGCTTATAGCAAATAAGATGCAGATGCATTCTGACCAACACAACTTAGATCTATCAGGAAAAACAATTGCTGTTGTTGACGACGACCTCGCCACAATACGCTATTTTGAGATATTACTGAAAACAACTTCAGCCGAAGTTATTACCTTCCTCAATGGGACAGATTTCATAAATTATGTAAAAACCCATCCCAAATCATTTGATCTTGTAATGATGGATTACCTTATCCCATTTGTTAACGGTATAGAATGTGTAAAGTCATTGCGTAAATTTAACAGGCATGTCCCGGTAGTTATGATTACTGCCTATTACACCAGGGAGTCAAAAGAAGAATCAATACTGGCGGGCAGCAATGAATACATTTTAAAACCTGTTATACCTGAGAGGGTGCTCAGTATACTCGAAAAATATCTTACCAGGAAAGAATATGCTTATTAATTCTTAATCCTGCATTTTACCGTAAAACCTTGCCATATATTCCTGAAGCATAGCATCTATTTCTTTTGCCTTTTCTTCCAGGCTGTTATTCCTGCATGATGATGCCACTCTCTGAAGGGAGCCAAAAGAAAGCTGCATTTCCATTTCTGCATTACGCATATAATATGCAGGCAGGGAAGTATAATAATCAAGGGAAGCACCGTAATATTCCTTCATCTCATCTATCAGTTCAAATGCTGTATCATGTTTCCCGGCTAGCAGGTAAGAGTCAATTATATCAGGCATATAATTATCCCAGGGTAAATTACTCAGGGGTAATTTATTCATTATATGATCAAGTGCTTTTACAGCCCTTTCATTATCTCCTTCATCAACAAGTGCCTTTGCCAGCTTGGCATAATTAAGGCGGGATCTTACAACCAGGAGGGTATGACGATGATAAAAATCAAGGTAAACATCAGGGTCGCTGGCATTACCCCATGTAAATTTATTCATCAGGTTATCATATAAGATATCTGTATCTATCCTCCCATAATTGAGCCAGTTTGTATTCTTTGATTTTATAGGCACAAGCCTGTATGCATTTCCTTCAAGCTGAAAATATTCTTCCAGCCCAAGCGCATCATTATGATAGCCGGTAACAAAATATACAGGTCTTTCCCAGTCATTTTGTGCCAGGAAGTCCAGTACCATCATCTGGCTTTTAAGTATATAATTACCTTCCAGTGTAATATCAATATAAGGGACTATAAGGTCTGCATCTTCAGGCTTTACTGTCCCTGATGCAAGCACTTTTTCGCGATCAACAGGTATACGTATTTTCCTCGTTGGCAGGTAATCATGTTCTTCCCCGTTGGCGAATCTGTATTTCGTTCCCTGGTTGTCACTCCTGATAAAATCCACAATCTTATCTATTTCAATAAAACCTTTCAGCCTGGGGTTTTCCATTATAAAAACCTGGTTATTGACCCCGTCATAATATTTTGACTTTGGCATTGTAAGTTTCATTGGTTCCGACTCATAGGATTGTTTCTTCATCTGGTCAATATACCAGTCGGTATTGAACAGCATGAGGTTACATACCCTTACATCGGTCCTTACACCTTCTACTTCCTGTGCATACCAGAGGGGGAATGTATCATTGTCTCCGTTTGTAAACAATACCCCATTGGGACCCACTGATTTAAGATAATTTGTTGCCACTGCCGTAGCGGTATATCTCCCTGAGCGGTCATGATCATCCCAGTTTTGGGAGGCCATAAGCACCGGTACTGCTGCAATGGATAGTACACCGGCAATTATTGCTGACAGCCTGCTGCCGGCAAGCTTGCTAATCAGCTCGTAAAGAAAGAGAACACCAAGACCTATCCATATTGAAAATGCATAAAATGAACCTGCATATGCATAATCCCTCTCACGAGGCTGGTTGGGGGATTGATTAAGATATACCACAATTGCAATACCGGTCATGATAAACAGAAGCAAAACAACCCAGAAGTCTTTCCTGTTCTTATTCAACTGGTAATATAAACCTGCCAGTCCAAGCAGTAATGGTAATAAATAATATTTATTCCTTGAAGGATCATTCTTCATATAATCAGGCAGTTTATCCTGGGGGCCTATTCTTGATTTATCGAGGGCTTTAATGCCCGATATCCAGTTACCGTCAAAGGGGCTGCCATAGCCCTGTGTGTCGTTCTGCCTTCCTGCAAAGTTCCACATGAAATACCTGAAATACATATGTCCCATCTGGTATGTAAACATAAACTTCAGATTCTCAACAAATGTTGGTTTACGCTCTATCCTTTTCCCCCCTGACTGGTCAGTTACCTGTACCGGTTTACCCTTGAAATTATTCCACTGTTTATAGACCTTTACATGATCTGACTGAGGGCTGTACATACGAGGGAATAAGGTTATAAAATTCTCATCATATTCAGGTTCAAGGTCCCGGTTTGTGATCCTGTATTCACCCTCTATAGGGTTATAAGTTGGTTTACCCCTTCCATAAGAAACAATCGATGCATTAAAATATGGTCCTTTTACAAGAGGCCTGTCTCCATATTGTTCCCTGTTCAGGTAATATAATAAACTGAATATATTCTCCGGGTTATTCTCATCCATCGGCGGGTTTGCATTGGACCGGATATAAATGGTGGCAAAGGATGAATAGCCGATCATTATAACAAGCATAACTGAAAGTGCTGTATTCAGCACCACCACGTTTTTGTCTGAGAAACGCCAGACCAGTAATGCAAGGAAAGCTAGCAGGATAATATTCACAAATGTGCTTTCTGACATGAGCCATATACCACTGAACAGTACTGTTGCAAATCCGGAAGCCATTACTTTCTGCTTATTTGACCCGTCAATACTCCATCGTATGGCAAATATTATTGATGTGATAAAAAGTACCAGTAAAAGGTATAAGCCACTATTGTAGGGCAGGCCTATATTATTTACCGTAAAAAGCTCGAACTTACTGGCAAGAACTATAAAACCTGGCAGTAGGCCCCACATTATAAAGGCAAGAATAGCCAGTGATATTACAAGAGCTCCTGCAAATCCTTTCCATGAAAATTCATACTTCCTGAAATAATAAACAAAAACGATAGCCGGTATAGCCAGCAGGTTAAGCAGGTGCACTCCTATAGACAGTCCTATAATATAGGCAATAAGTATCAGCCACCTGTTGGCATATGGTTTATCTGCCTCATTTTCCCATTTTAAAATAGCCCAGAAAACCACGGCAGTCATGAGTGAAGAAGTACCATATACCTCGCCTTCAACTGCTGAGAACCAGAAAGTATCGGAGAAAGCATAAGCCAGGGCTCCTGCCATGCCGGCGCCCAGGATAGCAATCATTGAGCCTGTACCCGGTTCTTTATCACCTCCGGCAATCAGTTTCTTAGCCAGGTGTGTTATAGTCCAGAAAAGAAACATAATAGTGAAGGCGCTGGTAAGAGCCGACATAATATTTACAGATAGTGCTACCTTACTTGCATCAGGTGCAAAAAGGGCAAAAAACCTTGCCAGTATCATAAACATAGGTGCTCCGGGAGGATGCCCTACCTCAAGCTTGTATGAAGTGGCTATGAACTCACCACAATCCCATAAACTGAGTGTAGGTTCAACCGTTAGCAAATAGGTAATAGCAGCTACAAGAAAAGATGCCCATCCAAGCGAAATATTCAGCAACCTGTATTGTCTCATATGCTTATGATTTTCTCGTTCGTTTCCTAAACTATAATAGTTTCAATATGTTAAAAGATTATATATTACAGATGGCGAATTTAATCAATTTGATTAAACTTTTATATTTTTAGATTTGTAAAGAAATGAGAAATATAATATTCATAGCCTTTGTCCTGTCACTGTTAAGCCTCATTACCAGAGGCCAGTATTACGATACAGGACAGGAGCCCGCATCAATTAAGTGGGAAAAGCTGGAGTCTTATCATTTCAGCTTTATTTACCCCGAATCCTACTCTGACCGCATCATCAGGCTTGTTTTCAGCTTCGAAAAAGCTTACGATCTTATGAAGGGTATATATAATGAGCCTATCCTTGATAAGATACCTGTTATAATACATAATCATACAACTCAATCAAATGGTTACGTGGCCTGGGCCCCAAAAAGAATTGAGCTGTACCCTTATCCGGGGCAGGACAATATACCCATGGATCATATTGAACAGCTGGCTCTTCATGAGCTAACTCATGTATTACAAATGCATAGTTTCAGAAGAGGTATATCAAAAACCCTTTCATTTATTCTCGGGGAACAGTATACCGGTGCTCTGGGTATTTTTACACCTTACTGGTTCCTTGAAGGAGAAGCTGTAATATCTGAAAGTGCATGGTCATACTCGGGCAGGGGAAGAATACCTTCATTTGACAAAAAGCTTAAAGCAGCATTGCTGGATAATAAAAACATATACAGCTATGATAAAATGATCTTTGGTTCATATAAAGACTATACACCCGATCATTACCAGTTTGGCTACCAGATGAGTGCATGGGCCAGGACAAAGTTCGGGGACAGGGTATGGCAGGAACCGATGGATTACGCTGCCCTCAGGGCTTATACCCTCAATCCTTTTAATGCTGCCCTGAAAAAGTATACCGATCATACCAAGGAAGAGATATATTATGAAACCATGGTTAACATCAGGAATAAATGGAAAGATGAAGATCAGAAGGGTGATCGAATTTCATACACATCAATTAATCACCGGAAAAACAATGAGTACATAAATTATTATTCTCCTGTTCCGGCAGGCAAAGACAGCCTGATTGCTATCAGGACTTCTTTATTCCATGTCCCGTATTTTGCTCTTATCAATACATCTGAAGGATCAGAAACCAGGTTATATACACCTGGTAATATTTGGCCTTTCAAAATAAATTTTTCAGGTAATACTATTGTGTGGGCTGAAAATTTTAATGACCCCAGATGGGTAAACCGTGAATACTCGGTGATAAAAACCTATAATATACAGACAGGTAGATCGAACTTACTGACAACAGGAACCAGGCTATTCGGCCCTGATATATCAGATGATTCAAAGTATATAGCTGCCTCTGAAAACACGGTTGATCACATGAACAGCCTGGTGATACTTGATGCCTTAACAGGAGATATTATCAGCAGGTATAAAAGCCCGGGCAACAGGTATATCTCCTACCCCTCATGGTCGGATGATGGTGATGAAATAGTTTTTATCTCCTCGAATGAGCTGGGAGAAGGTATAATGTCACTAAATATTATTACTGGTGAATGGAAAACCTATATTGAAGAAGGAAGAGATGACCTTCAGTCAGTCAGGAAAATGCGGTCGTCGGTATACTATGTCAGTTCAGCCTCGGGTATAGATAATGGATATATCATAAACGATAAGGGTGAGATTTACCGGCTGACCTCGGCTCGCTTTGGTATATCTGATATATCAATTTCAGGAGATGATATTTATTTTTCGGATTATACGGCAGAAGGTAGTAATATAGCTGTTACAGAACGTAGTAAGGAGCTTGAGAATAGTAAGGAAGAATTGATAATAGATGATCTTGTCATTAATAAACTCAACAAAAAGGATAAACTGTTATGGACAGGTGATTATGCCCTTCCGCCTAATTATAAGAAAGAAAAATATAACAAAGTAAGCAACCTTTTCAGGTTCCACAGCTGGATGCCTTTATATGCTGACATTAATAATTTTTCATTCGATCGTATACCGGTAAGTCCCGGTCTCATGTTTCTTACTCAGAACAACCTCAGCACTCTTATCAGCACTGTGGGTTATGAATATACAAACAAAGAACATATTCTACATTCAAATATAAGCTGGAAAGGATGGTACCCTGCAATTGATTTCAGGATGAGTTACGGCGGAGAGCCGGCAATTTTTAATTCCAGCGATACTACGGCTAGCCCATCAAAAATTTACAACCGCCTGTCAACAAGTACAACCATCTATATCCCCCTGCATTTTTACCGCGGCAAGTTTCTCCAAACCTTCTGGCCCTCGGTTAACATAAAATATTCGAACAAGTATGTGCTTGACAGTGATGAGGATATGTTTGATTATGGGCAAACGTTAATTAACTCACGTTTATACTTTTCTAATCTTCATAAGATGTCGTTAAGGGATATATGGCCAAGGTACGGGCAGGTGCTTGATTTCTATTTTACCACATCACTTTCTGACAATGATCTGTACGGGCCTGTTTCCACTTTCACAACGTCATTTTACTTCCCCGGTATTTTCAGGAACCATGGTGTCAGGCTGAGGTACCAGTTTGAGAAACAAAACTTCAGGCGATTACTTTTAAAAAACAAGGTATCTCTTCCCAGGGGTTATGAACATATAATATCAGAAAAGCTCAACAGCTTCAGCATTGATTATGCTTTCCCTGTTGCATACCCGGATCTCCATCTGAGAAACTTAGTGTACCTGAACCGTATTAGAAGCACCGTATTTTACGATTATGCAATCAGTGATAATCTATACAACATTAAAGAGCAGGAAGAAGTTGAGGGCAGGGATTATTTGTCTTCAACAGGGCTTGAGCTGCTGGCTGATTTCTATTTACTCAGGATACCTGTTAGGTTCTCGGCCGGCGTACAGGCTGCTTATATGCCGTTTAAGAAAGAGTCAGATTTCAGGTTTTTGCTGAATATGGATGTCTTTGGTTTTGTGCTGGGAAACAAAAAACAATATTAAATACCTGAAGCTGTCTCAGTAATCAGGTTCCATGCTTCCCTTATGTGCTCCAGTTTAACATTGGTCTGTGAAGTAACCATCCTGAGCGAATAATTACCATTTATCTTTGTATGAGTAAGGTACATCTTACCGGTATCATTAAGCTTATGATTGAGTATTTCATTTATCTTGTTCAGTGATTCATCACTTTTACCGGCCGGTTTATACCTGAAGCATACAGTATTAAGGCTAAGTGGTGCTGTCATTTCAAAGCCGGGATGTTCTTTTATCTGTTCTGCCAGCCATGAAGCATATGAAATATGGTTTCTGACTTTCTCTCTCAGGCCATTAAGACCGAAAGATCGTATCACAAACCATAATTTAAGGGCCCTGAAGCGCCTGCCCAGCGGGATACCCCAGTCACGGTAATCATTCACCTGGCCTCTTGTTCTTGTTTTAAGGTATTCGGGGAGTATTTCGAATGTTTTTATCAG
The DNA here is from genome assembly GCA_003518245.1 of Bacteroidales bacterium. Taxonomy (GTDB): domain Bacteria; phylum Bacteroidota; class Bacteroidia; order Bacteroidales; family VadinHA17; genus UBA9300. Next base: position 18,245 of record DOZA01000395.1, read on the forward strand.
TATATCAGCATCTTTTACGAAATATGCTGAACAATCAAAATTAGTGAACATCCATTTATGAGGGTTAAAGACAAAGCTGTCGATATATTCTTTTCCTTCGATCATCCAGCTGTATTCCGGCAGTATGAGTGCTGTACCTGCCAGGGCAGCATCAACATGAAGCCATATATTATACCTTTTACATATTTCTCCTATTTCTTTAACAGGATCAATTGCCACGCTACCTGTTGTTCCAACAGTTGCAACAACACAGCAGGGTTTATACCCCTTTGATAAATCATTTTCTATGGCTTCGGACAGTTGTCCGGGGTCTAATGAATGATCATCGCGTACTCCCACTTTTACAAGGTTATCACGTCC
>DOZA01000131.1 GCA_003518245.1 Bacteroidales bacterium
CGTTACTATTCACCATCCTTCAGGGGATGTAAAGAAAATAAGCACCGATAATAACCCTCCGGTAATAGCCACATTCCAGAACCTCCAGCAGGATGGATTCTGGAAAGTGCTTCAATGGGAAGAAGGAACTACAGAAGGTGGTTCTTCAGGAGCACCCTTATTTGATCAATTCCATAGGACAGTTGGATTACTAACAGGAGGAGAAGCAGTGTGTGGTAATAGCGTTAATGATTATTTCGCACGATTGGATATCTTATATGACCTTAATTCTGAAATATATAACAGCCTTAAACCATGGCTCGATCCTGCACGCACCGGTGAGCAGGTATTGGATGGACGCGATCCTTATGAGAATGTTAAATCAACATTCGACACAATCTGTAATTGCGAAGGAAGTGAAAGATATCTTACCCCTTATGAATTACCGTTTACCGGATATACAACAGGATTTAACAGCGATAGCATAATAATGTATGCCGAGAAATATACCGTGCCGGCAGGAAAGGAATTAATCGAGGTAATAATGGAAATCGGAGACAGTCGATTGCTAACCAATTATGACAGTATAAGCATGTGTGTTATGTCAGGTACCATTCAACCGGAATCTGTAATAGAAAGACGTACAATATATATCAGGGAAGCAAGGGATTCAGCCAAATTAGTCTTTGACTTCTTTAAACCAGTAAATGTACCTGAAACCTTCTTTATTACATGGCAGCTTTGGTACAGTGATCAGGCCCTGGCTGAACAACAGCAATTCGCTGTTTTTCACAGTTCACCCGTAAGTGTCTCGCAGAATACTGCATATTTCAAAGATATATTGAACTGGCATCCTTTTTATGATCATCCATACCAGGCTGACCCACTCAGCTTATGCGTTAATATTGTCATTGGCGATAGTTTGGTTGTAAGTAATTCTGATACACTACCCGGTAATATTGAATTGGTAAAAATATATCCTAATCCGTTGACAGATAAATTATTGATAAAGATTATGGATAATTATTTAGGTGAACTGCGATATTCTGTGATCACAAATTCAGGTATCACAATCATGGAAGGCAGGCTTCAAAACACAGGATTGGGGTCTTTATATGAAATAGATATGACATCGCTTAGTCCTGGTATATATTTCCTAACCCTCCAAAATAATTATAGTTACTCTGTTCATAAACTGATCAGGAATTAGAATATGTGGAATTTAAAATTATTTGGATTTATTTCTTTAATGATACTTGCTGGTTGTAAAACTGATAAGACAAAGACCAGCAGTACAAGCGAGAAATTCAATAATGAATACTCAACACGCTTTATTATTGATAGTTATGATGATTATCGTAAAATAACTGTTATTAATCCATGGCAGGGGGCAGAGGGGAAACACTTTGAGTATTATATCACTGATGATACAGCCTTATTGCCTCAGGGTATTGAAAAATCGAAAATAATTATCAGTCCGGTAAAAAGTATAGTGTGTACATCAACCACACATATTGCTATGCTTGATGTGCTTGACAGGATAAACCTTGTTGAGGGAGTATCAGGTTCAGATTTCGTGTTTAACGAAGAACTGAGAAAGAAGATTGACAGTGGTGATGTTTATGACGTGGGGCATGAGAATGGGTATAATACAGAATTAATTTACAGTATTGACCCTGATATTGTGTTAGTTTGTAGTGTTGGCAGTGAGTCAGTTCCTGCCTTTAACAGGCTTTCTGAACAGGGCATCACTGTAATGTATATTGCTGATTACCTTGAGACCCATCCTCTTGCCAGGACAGAGTGGATAAAAGTGTATGGTGAGTTGCTTAACAGACAGGAGGAGGCAAAAAAAATATTCCGGGAGGTTAAAAATGAATATAAGAGTATAGTAGAGCAAATTGATATATTGTATAAAAATAAACCCGGAGTATTATTAGGACTGCCCTTCAAAGATAAGTGGTTTGTTTCGCCAGGTAACTCATATATTTCAAAACTAATAGAGGATGCTGGAGGTAATTACTTATGGTCTGAATTACAATCAAATGTCTCGGTGCCTATGAGCCTGGAAGCGGTTTGCAGTAAAGCTGTTAATGCAGATATATGGCTTAATACTGGAACAGCCATGACAATAAATAATATCAGGATGACTGACCAGAGACTAGCTGACTTACCTGTTTTATCTCAAGGCTCAGTATTCAATAACAATAAAAGACTGAATAGATATGGAGGAAATGATTACTGGGAATCGGGTACCGTAAACCCTCACATTCTATTAAAAGATATTGCAAGCATTCTGAATCCGGATTTATTCCCCGGGCATGAATTGGTTTATTATACTCAACTTAAAGATCAGGCTAATGCCCCGGATGATAACAGGTGATAATCATATTAACAATAATATTCAGGTTGCGATCCCAAGAACATATTTATATATTATTCTTGGTTTAGCGCTGGTTGTCCTGTTCATCATAGATATCTTAACAGGCTCGGTAAAAATAAGCCTGGTTGATTTAGCTAAATCCTTTTCAGGGAGGGCTGAAGCTGATATAACTACTGTATTATATAATTTCAGGCTTCCAAGG